>JAQCKY010000103.1 GCA_027592155.1 Pseudomonadota bacterium | reverse complement strand
CCGCCGCGAAACGCGGCAATTTCATCCGAACCGTATAGGTTTTCGGTGGCGCCATAGCGCAGCGTGTGCGGGCTCTTCCAGAACAGCTCGTCGAGCGTATCCACGTCGTTGGCGACCAACGCCGCTTCGTAGCGGGCAAAAACCGCCGTGACTTCGGCGAGCGTCTCGGGATCGTTAATGTCATACATTGAGGGCCTCCGGCTCTGCGACAAGGGACTTGGCGATACCGTCTTGTTCCAGCATTGCGGCTATGGAGAGAGCGTCTTCCTCCCGCCACGGTGCGGCGATGACCTGCACGCCGACTGGCATGTCCGAGACGCAGCTTATCGGGACGGCAACCGCGGGAAAGCCGATAAACGAGAACGGCTGGGTGAAAATGCCGATATTAGCGCGGACCGGCACCTCCTTGCCGCCCAGCATAAAGGTCTGCTGGCCGATCGCCGGGGCAATGGTCGGGGTCGAGGGGGCGATGATGATATCGGTGTCCTCAAACAGTTTCAGGAAGGCCTGCCGATAGAGGGCGCGAAGCCGCTGCGCCTGTGTGTACCATTGGGCGGGCGCCAGCGCTCCGGCGAAAAGCCGGTCCCGGACATCGGGGTCGAAATCCATCGGTCGCTCGCGCAGCCGGTTGCGATGGAGCGCCGATGCCTCGGTTGCCGTGATCACATAGGCGGCGCTTCGGGCTTGCTCGACCATCGGGATTTCGACGGTTCGCTTTGTGTCGAGCGCCTTCGCGACCCGTTCCACCGCCGCCCGCACTTCCGGTTTGGCGAGGGTGTGGAAATAGCCCGTCGCCACCGCCACACGCAAATTTTCCCGTGGGCGCGCCACCGCGCCCGATGCGGGCTCTGGTGGTCGGTCGGTGGAAACCGGATCGCGCGGATCGTGTCCCTGTGCGACATCGTAAACAAGTGCCAGATCGGCGGTACTGCGGGCAAGCGGTCCGACATGATCGAGGCTTGCACAGAACGGAAACGTCCCGGCCCGGCTCAATCGCCCAAAGGTCGGTTTCAGACCGAACAGACCGCAAAACGACGAGGGGACGCGGATCGATCCATTGGTGTCCGAGCCAAGCGTAAACGCCACCATCCCCGAGGCCGTTGCGGAGCCGGATCCACCGGACGAGCCGCCCGACATCCGGTTGGGATCGTGAGGATTGCGCGACGGCCCGTAATGGGAGTTCTCGCCGGTAAAATCATAGGCATATTCGCCCATATTGAGCCCGCCCATCAGGATGGCGCCGGCGGCGGAGAGTTTTTCGATCAGGGTGGCATCGGCAGTCGCGGGGGAATAGGCCGTATTGATTTTTGAGCCCGCCAGCGTTGTCACCCCTTCGATGTCGAATAGATTTTTGACAGCGAAGGGGACGCCCGCCAGCGGTCCGGGGTTTTCTCCCGCGCCGATCTGGGCGTCGATGCGGGAAGCTGTTTTCCGGGCGCGCTTGATCTCGACATGGGTGAAAGCATTCAGCACACCATCCAGACGCTCTATCCGGTCCAGCGTGGCTTCGACGATTTCCTGCGCGGAAACGCGTCCCTTGCGGACGGCAAGGGCGATCTCGGTTGCTGTTGCGGTGACGTTGGTTATGGCTGGGTTCACAGCCGGGCTCATGGCCGGAGTCACGGCCGGAAAACCGGGGCAGGCTCGACATGGTCATCGATCTCAATTGCCATCACGCGGGCCGCATGGTCGGCCAGGATGGAAAAATGCCCTATGATTTGGGGGCGGGTTGCTGGCGGCAATTCGATACCAGCCGCTTGGGCTGCCAGAGCGGCGAATTCATCCCATTTGTCGTTCGGATCCGGCATCTTGGTTTTGCCCCTTACGTTATGCCCAAAAACTCTCGGCGAGCACCATTTGGCGGTAGCCGGGCCTCCTGCCATCCTCAATGCAAGAACCATGCCAGATTCGTCCATCCCTTCGGGGCCGGAATCCCGGGGTTCCTGATCGGGAAGAATTTGGTGTGCCTGTTTTACGGGCAGCCCGTGTTCGCATAGGCGTCAGGCCAATGAAAGCCGGGCCAGGCCATATCCTTGTTCGCACCGCCCGGTCCTTCTTGGTATATATGCCAGTACATATATGATTTCACGGTAAGGGACGAAAATGGCATCGAGTAAGGACCCAGGCGCAACCACCGTCGATCCGGTGGTGACGGAACTCGTGCGCAGCGGGGTCATGGCGGTAACGGAGGATATGAAGACCAACCTCACCCGTACCGCTTACAATATCATTATCTATGAGGCGCTCGATTTTACGGTTGGTTTGTTTACCGCCGAGGGCGAAACAGTCTCGATCGGACTTGGTCTGCCAATGTTTATTCGCGGCATGGCGGCGACGCTCAAGGCGAAGCTTGAGCATTTCGGGGTCGAGGGGATCGGACCGGGCGATATCCTGGTCACCAATGATGCCTATATCACCGGCAGCCATCTGAATCACATCACGCTCAGCCTGCCCATTTTTTATAAGGACGAGCTGGCGGGGTTTGCCTGCTGTATGGCGCACTGGCTCGAAATTGGCGGTGCCCTGGGCGGCATCACCACGGACATCTATTCCGAGGGGCTCCAGGTTCCGATCCTCAAGCTATACAAGGCCGGGGAGGTCAATCAGGACCTACTGGACATCATTAAGATGAACGTCCACATCCCCGATCGCGCGATGGGCGATTTGCGGGCGCAGGTCTCTGCGGTCAAAACCGGCGAGCGCGGGTTTATCGAATTGCTGGAGCGCTACGGCCGCGACGATGTTCTCGGCGCGATCAGCGACATCATGGACCATTCCGAACGCGCGGCGCGCGCCCGCACCCTCACCATTCCGGATGGCGTCTACGAGGCTGAATCCTTTATGGATGATGACGGGATCGATATCGGCACGCGTATCCCCATTCGGGTCAAGGTGATCGTCGAGGGAGATTCCATGACCGTAGACCTGTCGAACGTGTCGGATCAGGTGCGCGGGTTCTACAACTCGGGTATCACCACCGGCTATGCCTGCGCGCAGGTTGCCTACAAATGCCTGACATCGCCGACCGACTATCCTGTCAACGACGGCAGCCTGCGACCGCTCAAGGTCATCATCCCGCCGGGGCGGGTGGTGAGCGCGGTGCGCCCGGCGCCGATGCGGGTCTGGATGACCATTCCGATGACCGTGATCGATACAATCTTCAAGGCGCTGGCGCCGGTTATTCCCGATCGTGTGATTGCCGGTCACCACGCGGATCTTGGCATGGCGATGTTCCATGGAATCGATTTGAAAGAGAAACGGTTGTTTATCGGTTCGAGCGGCCCGCTGGGCGGCGGGTGGGGCGCAAAGCACAACGAGGACGGCGTTTCCGCGACCGTGTGTCTCAACGACGGCGATACCCATAACACGCCGATTGAGCTGACCGAAAACCGGTTCCCAATGGTGGTAACGAGCCATGCGCTGATCCCCGATTCCTGCGGCGCGGGCCGCAATCGCGGCGGTCTGGGTATCGAATATGAGGTCAAGGCGCTTTCCGACTTCAATCTGACAACGCGTGGCGAACGGGCGCATTGCCTGCCCTGGGGTCTTGAAGGCGGTCTTGAGGCGCATGGCAACAATGTTGGACTGCTGATGGACGGGAAATGGCTGGACGATCTGCCAAACGCCAAGGTGTTTGCAGTTAACCTGAAAGCTGGCGATGCCTATCGCATGCGATCGGGCGGGGGCGGCGGGTTTGGTCCGCCCTATGAGCGAAGCGTCGAGAAAGTCGTCAACGATGTCCGTCAGGGCTATGTCTCGATAGAGTCGGCATCAGCGGACTATGGCGTGATTATCGATCCGGCGACCCTGGAAGCCGATATTTCTGCAACCGAGCGCGCCCGTGCCGATCTGAAGTCACAAGACCTTCAGGCGGCGGGCTAAAATCCCGGTGTCGTATCCGTTTTGAGTTTAAGGCTTAACGACAATCCGCCGGCACCGCAGCAGGGGCAGGTTGCGGCGATCAGGAATTGTTGCCGCTGTTCTTCGGTGATGTCGGCCTGGCTGAGCAGTTCGGTGAGTTGCCGCTGAAAGGCGAGATGGGCGGACTGGTCGCCATACTGGAAGCGGTTCGATGCGGTATCCGCAGGTTTTGAATCGGTCATGCCCGGCTGATCCTTTGATGCGCCGCCAAAATATCAGGAAACCCGCTGATTGGCCCGGAAAACATTGGAGGCGCTGGCGGTGGTTTTGGCAGGGATCATTTGCGACGGCGAAATTCAGAGATGCAGCGATCCGCCGCTAATGTTACATCATCAAGGGACGGGATTGAGGGTTCGGACAATGCCACTTTCCTTGCCGGTCGGTTGCGAAAATTTGTAGTGAATGAGGACATAGAGTGGTCGACGACAGTAAGAAGGACGGGTCACGGATCAGGCTGGCGGCAGACATTGGAGGAACCTTTACCGATGTTGCCGCGTTTGATGAAGAAAGCGGGGCGTTGCTTCTCGGCAAGGCGCTGTCGACGCCAGGGCATCTGGTGGAAGGCATCGAAGCCGGGGTAGCAAAGGCCGGGACGGACTTCGCGTCGGCGGGGCTCTTCCTCCACGGATCGACGGTTGCGATCAATACCATCCTTGAACGTACTGGCGCGAAGACGGCGCTGATTACCACCGAGGGGTTTCGCGATGTCTATGAAATCGGGCGGATCAACCGGCCCGATGCCTACAATCTGTTTTTCCAGAAGCACGAGCCGTTGGTTGAGCGCGCCCTGCGCTTTGAGGCGAAGGAGCGCGTCCTCGCGTCGGGCGAAATCCTGACGCCGCTGGATGAGGCTGATCTCGCGGCGCTTGGCGCAAAGATAAATGATCTGGGTATCGAGGCGGTGGCGATCCTGTTTCTCCACTGCTACCGCAATCCCGAGCATGAAATCCGTGCGAAACAGATTCTGGAGCAGGCCTACCCCCATCTGTTCGTCTCGGCCTCGCATGAGCTGTCCCAGGAATACCGGGAATTCGAGCGGACCTCGACCGTGGTGGCAAACGCCTATATCGGGCCCCGCGTGCGTTTCTATATCCGCGAGATTGAAGAGCATCTGCGGCGTGCCGGGTTCGATGGATCCTTCCTGGTCGTCCAGTCCACCGGCGGTCTTTATGAGGCCAGCGAAGCGCAGAATTACTGTATCCGGATGCTGGAATCGGGCCCGGCGGCGGGTGTTATCGGCACGCAGGCTCTGTGCAAGGCGCTTGGGCTGGAGAATGCGATCGCGTTCGATATGGGCGGAACGACCGCAAAGGCCGGCGTGATTCACAAGGGTGAAGCGTTGACCACCGGCACCGCCTTGCTTGGCGGTTATGAAAAGGCTCTGCCGGTTCAGATTGCGATGATGGATATTTTCGAGGTCTCCGCCGGGGGCGGCTCCATCGCGCGGGTCGAGGACGACGGCGCGCTTCATGTCGGCCCGCAGAGCGCCGGCGCGGTTCCGGGCCCGGCCTGTTATCCCAACGGGGGGGACGAGCCGACGGTAACCGATGCAAATCTGCTGCTGGGTCGGCTGGGTGCCGATCGGTTTCTGGGCGGTGAGATGGTGCTGGATGTAGAGGCGGCAGAGAAGGCGATGAAGAACCGCCTCGCGGACCCGTTGGGGATGGATGTAACGGCGGCTGCCGACGGTATTCTACGTATCGCGGTCACCGCGATGTCCTGTGCGGTGAAGGGCGTGACCACGGAACGGGGTCTCGATGTCGGCGATTTTGCGATGGTTGCCTATGGCGGTGCGGGGCCGCTGCATGCGGCTGCCGTTGCGCGCGAGCTGAGTATCCGCCAGGTCATCATACCGCGGGCGCCCGGCGTCTTTTCCGCCTTTGGCATGCTGTTCTCGGATCTTCGCTACGATTTTGTGCGGACCTGGTTTACCGCGCTCGAAGACGCGCCGTTTGATGCGGTCGAGCGGATCTATGCGGAAATGGAAGATGAAGGACGGGCGGCAATCGACGGCGCCTCGGTCGTACCCGAACTGGTCACCGTCAAGCGCGCCGCCGATATGCGCTATGTCGGTCAGGAACACGCGGTGACGGTCGATCTGCCGATGGCGGTGTTCGAGACAGAGAATCGGGCAACGATAAAGCAGTTATTCGATGAGATGCATGCGCTGCGCTATGGCACATCGGCGCCCGAGGAAAACGCGGAGATCGTCAGCCTGCGGTCGACGGTGACCGGAATCATGCGCAAACCGCCGCAGGAAACAGTGCCCGCCGGCGTGGAGGCTCCGCCCAAAGACGCGGTCACTGGTACGCGGCCGGTCTTCTTTAACGACATTGGCGACTTTATAGAGACGCCGACCTTCGCGCGCACGGCTCTTTTGGCAGGCAACCGCATCGCCGGCCCGGCGCTGATCGAAGAACATGCGTCGACCACGGTTGTCATGCCGGGCGATAGCGTTGAGGTCGATCGTTTTGGCAATCTGGTGATTGCCATCGGCAGCCGCGCCTAACCCGTACCCCGACCGTTATCCGATACCGCGCCTATCGTGGATCGATCACCGGGCCGGGCGCGACCGTGACGTGATCCTGCGAGCCGACGTCCGGCGTGCCGTAGGTGGCGAAGCTTTCCGGTAGCTTGGCCCCCCAGTAAACGCCGCCTTCACGGTTTTCCTCGTCCCATATGATCGGCTCGAAATCGGGGGCGAAGACAAAAAAGCCGCTGGTATAGACTTCGATCCGGTTGCCGCCGGGCTCGTAGGAATAGAGGTAAAACGCCTGCGAGTTATTGTGGCGGGACGGGCCGGCCTCGATCGTAATGCCGTTTTCGCGGAAGATATCGGCGGCGCGCAGTAAATCGTCGCGATTATCCACCCACAGGGAGAAATGGTGCAGCCGCCCGCTGAGGCTGCGCGAATCGCGTACATAGGCGACTTCGTGATGCACCGCGTTGGAGCTTAGCCAGGAGCCGATTTCGGTCGCGCCGTCATCGAATCGGATCTGTTCGCGAAGCTGAAGGCCGAGCGCCTGTTCGGCAAAGGCGCGGTTGGCCGGTACATCCTTGCACAGCAGCGCCAGATGATCGGTCTTGCGCACGCCGATCCCGCGTCCCGAATAGCGCATTGGCTGGTTGCGCAGGGCCGACCGCATCTCGGCGGGCGGATCGTATTTTTCTTCCTCGTAGTAAATTTCCATCTTATGGCCGTCCGGATCGGTAAAGCTGTAGCTGCGCCCATGGCCGTAATCGCCATTGGTCCAGCCGATGCCGCGCCCGGCTGCGTCGATG
>JAQCKY010000102.1 GCA_027592155.1 Pseudomonadota bacterium | reverse complement strand
GTTAAACGATTTAAAACCTCCACTGAGGTAGAAATGCGGTGAAGGCGAAAACGCCTCGCTCATAACCATATGGCCACAATGACGGCAACTGAGTTACCGCAGCTTTGCAACCGGTTGATTGCAGATCCCAACGATGAACAGGCGATCTCCCGGATTTTGGATTTTGCCGGTCCGGGGGGGGCCGCAACGGGGAATCTGGGTCTGTTGGACGAATTGTTTCCAGGCGATTTATCCGATCCGACGCTGTTTGAGAATCTCGGCATTGCCTTTGGGGAGGCAAGCCACTTACCGGCGGCCAAATGGGCCTTTCAACGGGCCGTGGACGCCGCGCCGGACCGATTGGATTCCCTGTATAACCTGGGCGAAACTTATCGACGGCTTAATGACCACCAATCGGCAATCGAAGCCTTCGAACGGGTCGTTTCGATCGACACAGGGCATGGCGAAGCCTGGACGGGCCTGGCCACACTGCGCGCGGTGGCGGGCGAATTAGAGGGCGCCAAATCGGCCTATGAGGCCTGTTTGGCGGCGGGGCAGGACTCCGCGCTGATCCGTAACAACCACGCTATTATCCTCCGCCGTCTCGGTGATGTGACAGGTGCCGCGGCAGGTTTTCGCAAGGCGATTGAGCTCGACCCGACTTACGTAAGAGCGTTCGACAATCTGGGAAATACCTTGGTTGATGCCGGTAATCTGGCAGCCGCCAAAACCGCATTCGAGGCCGCGATCAAGCTGGAGCCGGGCTATTATGACGCCCATTATAATCTGGGCAATGTGGTGCGTGACCTAGGCGATTGGGACGCCGCCATCGATTGCTTCCAGGCGGCGCTGCGGCTCAGGCCCGACCACCCGGAGGCGCGAGCCCATCTCGGCCATGCGCTGCAACATCTCGGTCGTTACGATCTGGCGGCCGCCGCGTTTGAGCATCTCCTTGCCGCCGATCAGGACGATACCCAGGCGCTTGGCAATTTGGCGAATGTCCGGCGCGATCAAGGCCGCTTCGACGAGGCTCAAAAACTGTTCGACCGAGCCTTGGCCCTGTCGTCTGACGATACCCGCCTGCGTGCCAACAAAGGCCTGGCCTTGCTTCAGGCAGGCCAGTGCGATCAGGCGATAACCTGCTACCGCGCCGCCCTCGACCGAGAGCCCGACGATTTTCTCCTTCACAATAACCTTGCCCACGCACAGCTGCTGGCCGGTAATTTTGCCGAGGGATGGCAAGAGTTCGAATGGCGCCGGCGGGATCCGGAATTGGCCGGTCTTTTTGACGGCTTGCGGGGCCGGGAATGGAAGGGCGAGTCTTTGTCCGGCCGCTCGATTTTGATCCGGTGCGAACAGGGGTTCGGCGATGCTATACAGTTTTGCCGTTATATAGGACTTCTCGCCGGGCGCGGCGCGGCGGTGACGCTGGCGTGTCCCCAGCGTCTCATTCGGTTGCTTCGGGGTGTTGAGGGTATCGACAAAATTATGTCCGCCAACGGGCCGTTACCGATTTGCGATTACTGGGCGGGGCTGTTGAGTTTGCCCGGATTGCACGGCACCGAGTTGGAAACTGTTCCAACCGCCGCCTCTTATCTGACGGCGGAGGCCGCGATGATCGAGAAATGGAAAGAGAAGACCGCCGGGGGGACGGGGTTCAAGATCGGGATCGCCTGGCAGGGCAACCCCGACTATGCGGCTGACCGGGCACGGTCGGTTTCGCTTCAAGAACTGACCCCGCTGCTTCGCCCGCCGGGCATTCAGGTTTATTCACTGCAACAGGGTTATGGCGCCGAACAATTGGGATCGCTTGGCGCGGCCGCCCCGGTGATCGATTTCGCGCCCGAGATGGATGCGGACGATGCCTTCGTCGATACTGCCGGACTTATGGCCGGTTTGGATCTGATCATCTCCAGCGATACCGCCATACCTCATTTGGCCGCCGCGTTGGGCCGCCCGGTGTGGATGCTGACCTCTTTCGCGCCGGATTGGCGGTGGCTGTTGGGCCGGACGGACAGCCCCTGGTATCCGAGCCTGCGCTTGGCCCGACAGCCGGAACCGGGCGATTGGGCGTCGGTTGTCACGCGTCTTGAGACGGCATTGGCGCGATGCGTTGAGGGCGAAGCCCCGCTTACGGCCTTTGACGCGGTCTTTTAATCGACGAGTGCGGCTTCCGGTTTTCGGTGGCCGCGAACGACGAGAAATATCCCGAAGCAAACCAAGGCGGTTCCGATGAAGTGGAACAGGAACAGTTCTTCGCCGAGGAAAAATACCGCCATCCCCGCACCGAATATCGGTAACAGGGCGACGAAGATTGCGGCCCTCGCAACCCCGACCGAACCCAGCGCGGCGTTCCAGAAGACCATCGCCAGGGTGCTCGAGGCGACGGCGAGAAAGAGGATCGCTAGAATGACGTCTTGGTTGAAGGTGCTGGTCCCGACCAGGGCAACCTCCCCGATATAAAACGGTATCAGTGCGATGCTGGTCGCGAACATAATCGCCCCGAGCCCTGCCCAGGGATCGATTGTTTTGGGCAGATTACGGAGATAGTTCGCATAAAGCCCATATCCCGTCACCGCCGCGACCATGATCAGGTCGCCGATGTTAAAGGTAAGCGACATCAGTACGTCGAGATCGGCGCGGACGATGGTCAGAACAATCCCCGACGCCGCCGCAAGGATACCCAAGCCCTGGATGGGGCTGAGCCGGTCGCGAAAAATGATCCAGGCGAGTGCGATGGAGGCGATGGGCTGCGCGCCGTTAACCAGGGAGGCATTCGTCGCGGTCGTGAAGTTGACCGCCAGGAGCGTGAACCCGGTCGCGATGCCGACGAAGGCGCCGAGCCCGAGAATGATCCAGCGGGCGGCCCAAATCTCGGCGGCATTTTTCACCATCCGCTTCGCGACAAACGGGAGCAGCACCAGTGCGCCGATAAACCATCGCCAGAAGGTCAGGGTCATCGGGCCGGCATCGTCGAAGACGGCACGGCCGATCACGATGCTGGCGGCCCAGGAGGCAGCGGTCAGAGTCACCAAGATATAGGCGAGAGCCGGCGATATTTTCATCAGGCGTTGGACATCGCAGCATGGAGCGCTTCAAGATCGGCCATGAAGTACCGTTCAAACTGATCGATTACCTTGCGGTCCCGTTGCTGGCGTGTTCCCAGCGCCGGGTCTTCGATCATGTTCCGCTCATAGGTATCGTCAATCTCGCCGTGGCCTGCTTTCCAATGCCGATGCTCGACATGCACGTCGGAAATGTAGTGGGCGCGGTCGATAGATTTCGCCAACATCCAGATCCAGGAATCGGTGTGAAAATGTTCGAAGATCGGCGATTGCAGATGACCGAGGGCGTTGTACCAGCCACGCCCGAGGATCGGGAAGGTGCAGAAATTTTCCGACTCCCACCCATCGTTGAACCAAATACAGAAAACGCCGTCGGGAAATTTTGCGGCTTCGATGTCGAGCCGTTCATCCCAACCCCGGTCGATGTAAACTTGGTCGTCGTTGCCGACCATCAAGATATCGGCATCGGTCTCGGTTGCCAGATGGTTGATGGCGCGCGGCACCCCAAAGGGCGGACCGACAAACAGCGAAACATTTTTAGCGGTCAGCGCCGCCAAGGCGATTTCATATTCGCTTTTTCGGGGGTCGTCGGAATCGACGTAAAAATGGCATTCCAAACGATCGGGATCCGACGCCGTTTCGAAAGCGCTGGTCACATAGTCGACAGCCCGCTCCGGCCGGCCCCTCGTCGGACACAGAAGGGCGAGCCGCTGTTTCAAAGCCCCAGGATCGCTTCGGCGTTGCCGTGAAAGAATTTTTCCATCATCTCATCGGAAAATCCGACATTGCCCCATTCCTCGAACAATCGGTCGTAGGGCATGGAGGGATAGTCGCTGCCGAACATGACCTTATCTTTGAGTCGTGTCCGCATGTCCCGGATGATCGATTCCGGCAGATATTTCGGCGCCCAGCCCGACATTTCCCAATAGACATTGCCTTTGTGCAGGGCGACGGCGGTGGTCTCGTCGATCCAGGGCCACCCCGGGTGCGCCATGACGATGTTGAGGTCGGGAAAATCCGCCGCAAGTTCGTCAATGGAACTGGGATGGGCATGGCGGATCTTCGCCCCCATGCCGCCGGGCATGCCGGCCCCCATGCCGGTGGTGCCGACATCGATCATCACCGGAACCTTGAGCGCATTGATGGTTTCCCATAACGGGTAATAACGACGCTCGTTAACCGCGAAATGGCCCATGATCGGGTGAAAATGGAACCCCATCAGGCCCAAATCCTCGACCGCATGTTTGGCTTCGTCGATGGCGACCTGGCCCTTCAAGGGGTCGACGGCGCCCCAGGCCTGGATGATGCGCTCGGGATGGCGCTTCCACATGCCCTCGACATAATCGTTGGAGCAGGGCGGCGTGCCGACGGTCGCCTCTAAATCCAGCGCGACGAGTACGGCCTCGACCCCGGCGGTGTCGAAATCCTGGATGACCTCGTCTTCTTCCTTGGCCGACCAATCGCGCTTCCAATATTTGGCGAGGGCGTCGACATAGGGGCCCTGGCAATCGATCCAGGCTTGAGTGTTCGGGTAACAATGCAGGTCGATGATGCGCATGCTCACGCGCTCTCCTTTTCCAAAACCGTGGTAATCATGGCGACGAGGTCTTTTTTGGAAACCTTGCCGAAGCTTGAGACCGGGAATTCGTCCAGAATTTCGAGCCGCTCGGGCAGCTTGAATTTGGCGATTTCCTTGCCGTTCAGAAACCGGTTCAGCTCTTCGAGCGTAAAGGCCTGGTTCTCATGCAAGATGACATAGGCGCACATCCGTTCGCCAAGCCGGGGATCCGGCATCGGGACGCAGGCGATATTCTTGACGGCGGGGTGCTGTAAAATCAGGTTCTCGATCTCCTCGGCGCTGATTTTCTCGCCGCCCCGGTTGATCAAATCCTTAATCCGCCCCTCGACCATATAGTTGCCCGACGGGTGCTGGCGCATCAGATCGCCGGACCGGTAAAATCCGTCCGACGTGAAAGCCCGGGCATTGTGTTCGGGCACGCCGTAATAACCGCGCAGGGTATAGGGCCCGCGAACACAGAACTCGCCGACCTCGCCGAAGGCCACCTCTTGATCGTCCTCACCCAGCAGGCGCACTTCGTCGTCCGGGCAAATCGGTTTGCCGACGGTTTCCAATTGCGCGTCTTCGGAATCTTCCCGGCTGACGAACATCAACGTGCCTTCGGCCATGCCGAAATTTTCCTGAACAAAGGCGTTGGGAAAACATTCCCGCATGCGGAGGCGAACTTCCGGCTGCAGCCGCTGACCGCCCGAGCCGATCATCAGGACCGACGTCAGGTCGTAATCGCCAATGGCGGGGTCGTTGATCCAGCCGATATGCAAGGCCGGCACGCCGATCACATGGGTCACTTTGTGGGTCTGAATAAGATTAAAGACATCCGCGCCGCGCCCGCTGGTGCTCAAGACCACGGACGCCCCGTTCAGCAGATACCCCTGCAAACCGGGGCAGGCGAGCGGGAGATTATGGGCGATCGGGGGCACGATCAGCATGCGGCTGTCCCGCGTCACCTCGGTTGCCTTGGCGGCCTCCTTGGAGTTGAAGGCATAATCGTTATGGGTCCGGGGGATCAGCTTGGGAATCCCGGTGGTGCCGCCCGAGAGCTGAAAGGCGGTCGGGTCGTCGGGGTCGATTTCAATCTCCGCGAGCCGGTCTGGGTTGGAGGAAGCGGGTGTGCGAATAAGGTCTTCCAGGGACGAAAATCCGTCCGCGTCATCGCCCCAAACGATCGTGTGCGCCAAAACGCCGTTTTCGGCCTGAACCCGGCGGATCATGGCCGGAAAGTCGAACTCAGGCTGCACGCCCGGCGTCACGCTGGCGACGGCGCCCGACAGTTGGACAAACTGGGAAATTTCGGCGAAGCGATGGGTGACCAACGCCGCAATGGGAATACATCCCGCCTTTTGCAGCGCGATGTAGAGGGTCGCGAATTCCTTGATGTTGGGAAGCTGCACGACGACCCGGTCCAAGGGCTTGAGGCCGAGATCGATGAGGTTCAGCGCCAAGTTGGTCGATTGCGCATCGAGTTCGGCATAGGTCAGCGATCCGGTTTCGTCGATGACCGCCATGCGGTCGCCGTTCGCGGCAAAGGCCTCGGCCAGATGCTGCGCAATGGATTTATCCTCCCAGTAACCTTTCTCCCGGTAGCGGGCTTGAAACTCCGGGGGAAAGGGGACAACGCCTTCTAGCATGTTTTGGCTCCGGCCTTTTAGGTTGTGCTGGTGAAGCCGCCGTCGATGACGACGATCTGCCCGGTGACGAACTTATTGCCGTCGATTAGGCTCAGCATTGTCTCGGCAACGTCTTCCGCCGTGGCGACCCGTTTCAGGGGTGTATATTTAGCCCGCCGCGCCATCAGCCCGTCATAGTTATCTTCGAGCGTCCGCTGCATCCATTCGCCTTCCATCCAACCCGGTGCCACGCCGTTGACCCGAATTTCCGGGCCTAGCGCGCCGGCCAATGTCAGCGTCATGTTGGCAACGGCTGCCTTGCTGGCCGCATAGGGCAGCGGCTGCGGCCCGGGGCGCAGCCCGGCGATGGAGGTGGTGTTGATAATACAGGCATCGTCGGACTCGCGAAGCAGCGGCACGGCGGCGCGGGTGACCTGGAAGAGACCCCGCACATTAACGGCGAACACACGGTCCCAGGCGTCGAGATCGACCTCATCCATTTTCTTTGGCGGGGTTTCGATGGTCGTGCCCGCATTGTTGATCAGGACATCGAGACGGCCGAACGCGGCGCGGCAGGCCTCGATCATCGCCTTGACCTCATCGTCGTCGGCGACATCGCATTTGACGACGATGGTTTTGGCACCGGCGGCTTCGCAGGCCTTGGCGGTTTCTTCGGCCCGGCCGGCCGAGCGGTTGTAATTTATCGCAACATCGTAGCCTGCTTTGGCGAGGGCGAGCGCTGCGGCCGCGCCGATGCCGCTTGCTGACCCCGTGACCAGGGCCGCGCGCCGTGTTGTATCAGTCATGTTGAATTACCTTCTTCGTTGGGAACCGGAATTTCCCACAGTCGCCGGTGTTCGTCCAGCAGGCGCCCGGCCGCCGCCTATTCGTCGTTATAGCTGAGGCCGGTAAACTTCTTGAGGCCGCCTTGCACCGCCCATTCGGCGAGGGAAGCGGGATCGCGTTCCCATTCCCGATATTCCCAGTCATCGGTCACATGGTCGGTATCGGAA
>JAQCKY010000101.1 GCA_027592155.1 Pseudomonadota bacterium | reverse complement strand
ACCGTGCTCTTGGCCGGAATGCGGGCATCGCCGGCAAGTCGGCGAACCAGCAGTTCCCGGATCTTCCGGGCACCCCAGTGGGGCTTCTCCTTCTTAAAGCGCACAATCATCTGCTCGATCTGCTCAGGCAACTGGTTGGCATAACGCACCGGGCGCCGAGAACGGTCGCACAGCGCCTCGATACCTTGTTCCTTGTAACGATTGAAAATTTTGTAGCCGGTCTTGCGGGATATCCCGAAAGACCGGCAGACATCACTCATGCCTTCGCCATCCAAGAGGCGGGCAACAAATCGAAGACGCTCTTCCATTACCGAACTCGCTTTCCACGGCATCAACACCTCCCGCCAAATAGCGGAAACTGTTACCCATGTGTCCGGTACAAAACGTTACCTACCTCTCGGGTCGCTCACAAAATTTCAAATATTGCTGCTGTGAGTCACTCGGTACCCCGGCTGATTCGGAAAATCTTTCGGTTTAGGGCAACCCTCCGAGGCAAAATCGGCCGTGGTATCATGCGTTTTTCAATCAAATTTAGCGACTTATCGTTCACTTTGATCGGGATTCGACCTCGCCGCTCAGGCATGTTAGAGATCGGAAAAATTCGCTGAATATTTCGACGGGCGGTGTCTTGCCGCCTAACTCTAGCAGTAAAATTTTGCTTGGTGGGAGTGGCCTTAATGACGCCAGACCAAACGGTCCTGACGGACGGTAAACAGCCCTCATTGGACAATCTCCCGATGAAAGAGATGGCAAATGCCATTCGCTTTCTGTCGGCAGATGCTGTCCAGAAGGCAAATTCAGGGCATCCCGGTATGCCCATGGGTATGGCGGACGTCGCCACGGTGCTGTTTAGCAAATTCCTGAAATTCGATCCCACGGCTCCCGCCTGGCCCGACCGGGACCGTTTCGTCCTGTCTGCCGGTCACGGCTCCATGCTGCTCTACTCGCTCCTGTACCTGACCGGTTACGACGATATCACCATCGACGAGATTAAGAATTTCCGGCAACTCGGATCGAAAACCGCGGGCCATCCGGAATTCGGTCATGCCGCCGGCATTGAAGTCACTACCGGACCGCTCGGCCAAGGGCTCGCCATGTCGGTCGGGCTTGCGCTCGGTGAGCGCAATATGAATGCACGCTTCGGCGATAGACTTGTCGACCACTACACATATGTCATCGCAGGCGACGGCTGTCTTATGGAGGGCGTGAGCCAAGAAGCCATCACGCTCGCTGGACATCTTAAGTTACGCAAACTCATCGTGCTGTTCGATGACAATGGCATTTCCATCGATGGCGGGACCGAGCTTTCCGATTCCACCGATCAGGCGGCACGCTTCGCCGCCAGTGGTTGGCATGTCCAATCCGTCGACGGTCATGATATGGCTGCCGTCGAGGCTGCGATTGCGGCGGCCCAATCCTCGGATCAGCCCTCCATGATCGCCTGCAAAACCGTTATCGGTTTTGGGGCACCGACCAAGGCCGGGACATCCTCGACCCACGGCGCGGCCCTTGGCGACGAAGAAATCGCCGGCATGCGGGAAAAGCTCGGCTGGCCCCACGCACCCTTTGAAGTGCCCGAGGAGGTTTTGTCCGCTTGGAACGCGGTTGGCCAGCGAGGCGCCAGCGAGCATCAAGCTTGGGCGGGGCAGTTGGCGGGGGTTGCGGCAGAGACACGCTCTAATTTTGAACATGTCGTTCGCGGTGATTTGCCGGCGAAGTGGCAAGCGGCTGTCGCCGATTATAAACGCGGATTGGCGGCTGACGCTCCGGGCTGGGCGACCCGGCAGGCATCCGGCAATGTTCTTGAGGTGCTCAACGCGGCGATACCGTCATTGATTGGCGGTTCCGCCGATCTGACGGGTTCGGTTAACACCAAAACAAAAGAGGCAGCGATCCTCTCGGCGGAGAGTTACGGCGGACGCTATATTTATTACGGCATCCGAGAATTCGGCATGGCCGCGACGATGAACGGCTTGGCCCGTCATGGTGGCGTGATTCCCTATGGCGGGACGTTTTTGGTTTTTGCCGATTACATGCGGGGCGCTATCCGGCTCTCCGCGCTGATGGAACAGCGTGTGGTTTATGTTCTAACCCACGATTCGATTGGGCTCGGCGAAGACGGCCCGACCCATCAGCCGGTTGAGACTTTGGCGTCATTACGGGCGACCCCCAATCTGAATGTCTTTAGGCCTGCGGATGCGATGGAAACCGCTGAGTGCTGGGAGATCGCATTGCAACAATCTTCGACCCCGTCGGCGTTGTCGTTAACCCGCCAAGGCTTGCCCGCTGTCAGAACCGAATATAGCGAGGAAAATCTCTGCGCCCGGGGCGGCTATGTCTTGGCCGAGGCAAGTGGTAGCGACCGCCAGGTTACGCTGCTCGCAACCGGTTCCGAAATTAGCATTGCCATGGAGGCACGTGGCGTCCTTGAGGAAGAGGGCATTTCAACGGCTGTGGTCTCTATGCCCTGTTGGGAACTCTTCGATGCGCAAGATGATCATTACCGCCACGGCGTTCTTGGGTCATCCGGTATCCGCATCGGAATTGAAGCGGCTGTGCGGTTGGGCTGGGATCGTTACCTTGGGGACAACGGTATCTTTATCGGTATGTCGGGCTTTGGGGCGTCGGCACCGGCCGGGGAATTATACCGGCACTTCGGGATAACCGCAGATGCTATTGTGTCGGCAGCACGCGGTGCTATTTAGTTTTATACAATCATGAAGCACCTAGCGTGACGTAGTGCGGAGGAGAGTAGGGGGATGAACATCCAGGAATTGGGCGCTACTGCTGAGGCGATGGTCGCGGATCACAAGGGGCTGTTAGCCGCCGACGAGAGTACCGGGACGATCGGCAAGCGTTTCGAATCGATTGATGTAGAATTAACCGAAGCGAACCGTGCTGCCTATCGAGGGCTGCTCTTTGCGGCGGAGGGTCTCGGCAACTATATCAGTGGGGCCATTCTCTATGACGAAACCATTCGTCAGAAGGCGCCTGACGGGACCATGATGGTCGATCTTCTAAAGAAACAAGGGATACTCCCGGGAATCAAAGTCGATGCCGGCACGAAGCCTCTGGCGGGTGCAGAGGGCGAGACCGTCACGGAAGGTCTCGATGGGTTGGCAGGCCGGGTGGACGAATATGTCGGTCTCGGCGCCAAATTCGCAAAATGGCGGGCCGTTATCGATATCAAGCAACCCGGCATTCCCTCGCGATACGCCATCCGGGTCAATGCCCAGGCGCTGGCGCGTTATGCGCGGATTTGCCAGGAAGGGGGATTGGTGCCGATTGTCGAGCCCGAAGTGTTGATGGACGGCGATCATGACATCGATACCTGTGCGGCGGTGACCGAAGCGACATTGGTCGAGGTATTTCACGAACTCTACGAGCAAGGCGTCCAACTGGAAGGCATGATCCTTAAACCCAATATGGTGATTTCAGGCAAGCTCAATGGATCCCGCGCCGGGGTTGAGGAGGTTGCTGCCAAGACCATTGCGCTGTTGAAGCGAACCGTCCCCAGTGCCGTGCCGGGCATCATGTTTTTATCCGGCGGTCAGACCGAGACCGAGGCGTCTGAGCATCTTAATGCGATGAATGGGGGTTCTGACAATTTGCCCTGGACGGTGAGTTATTCCTATGGCCGCGCGCTCCAGGAAAGCGCGCTCAAGGCATGGCGCGGCAAGGTGGAGAATATCCCGGCGGCACAGCAAGCGTTGTTGCAGCGGGCCCGGCTGAACAGCGCGGCATGCGAAGCCCGCTATCTTGCTGAAGTCGCTTAAACCATGAACCGGCCAGCTTAAGATGAACGCCATAAAAATAGCACCATCGATCTTGTCGGCAGATTTCGCTCGGCTGGGCGAAGACATCAAGGCGATTGACGGGGCGGGATGCGATTACATCCACATTGACGTGATGGATGGACATTTTGTGCCCAACATCACTCTCGGTCCGCCGGTCATAAAATCATTGCGCGCCTGTACGTCCAAACCCTTCGACGTTCATTTGATGATCGATCCCGCGCAACCTTATCTCGAGGCATTTGCCGACGCGGGCGCTGACATCATCACCGTGCATGCTGAAGCCGATAAACATCTGCACCGGAGCCTCGGCGTAATCCGCGGGCTTGGGAAGAAAGCCGGCGTCTCCCTCAATCCGGCGACGCCGGCGAACGTGATCGAACATGTCCTCGACATGGTTGACCTCATCCTGGTGATGACGGTGAATCCCGGCTTTGGCGGCCAAAGCTTTATCGAGTCCCAGCTGGAAAAGATAAGGCAGATCCGTGCAATGATCGGGGATCGAAATATTGAACTTGAGGTCGATGGCGGTGTCACTCCCGCCAATTGCGATAGTGTGATCGAAGCCGGCGCAAACGTCCTGGTTGCGGGCAGTGCCGTATTTGGAAGTGACGATTTCAAGGCAACCATAGAAGCTCTACGGGGAAGCGCATAAGGGATTACACGTGGATATTTCTTTTTTCCTGCGTTAAACCACCACCCACGGTTTGCCCCGAACCAATGATCCAGTTTGAAGGTCGGTATGGCCCTAAGGTCCAGAGACGCCGCGGACGGCACAGATAACCCGAAGGACACGTTTGCCAATAAACTCGTGTCCCTGGCGTCCGAGTTCAGTATCCAGTATCTGTGGGGAAAGCGCTGGTTCCTTATCGCGCTCGCGGTCGGCTTCGTCATGAACCAATTGCCACTGCCGGACGGCCTCTCTCGCGAGGGCATGATTGTCCTCTCGATGTCGGTGATGGCGACGATCATGTTCATAACCGAGCCCATCCCCTTGCCGTCGGTCGCGTTGCTGATTGTCCTTGGACAAATTTTGTTGCTGGAGATTGATTCGTCCAAAGTCGCAAAGACGCTATGGAACGATTCCGTTTTATTTATTCTCGGCTCCCTGATGCTGGCGGTTGCGGTGGTCAAACAGAAGCTGGATAAGCGGATCGCTTGGTTGATCGTCCGGGCCACAGGAACCAAGACCAAAAATATCTGCTTCGGCATCTCGGTCACTTCCGGTCTGCTGGCTTCCTTTATCGGTGAACATACGGTCGCCGCGATGATGCTTCCGGTTGGGATCACCCTGGTAACGCTGACTTCGGACGATCCGAGGCAAGTCCGTAACCTTGCGGCCGTTCTCTTGTTTTCAATTGCATATGGTGCGTCGATCGCCGGTATCGGCACACCCTCGGGTGGCGCTAGAAACGCGATCATGGTCGGGTACTGGAAGGAATTTTTCTACGATCCGACCGATCCGGAAACCCGCAAATTTCTGATCAGCTATGTGAAGTGGATGACCTTCGCCTACCCGATGTTCTTGCTTCAATTGCCGATCGTCACTTTGATCTTATTTATGACGTTCAAGCCCGAATACAGAGATCTATCCCGGGCTGTCGTTAAACTGAGGGCTCAGGTTACGTCCCAGGGGCATATGAAGGGCGGCGACTGGGTTGCCATCACGTTATTTTTTATGACCCTGTTGGGTTGGATTTTTGCCTCCGATCAACTCGGTATGGGCACGATCGCCATATTAGGGGCAACCGCCTTTCTGGTTGCCGGATTGGTGCGGTGGGAAGATATCAATTCCGGCGTGAACTGGGGTGTCGTATTACTTTACGGCGCGGCGATCTCGCTTGGCGTTGAAATGAAGAATACCGGCGCGGCGCAATGGGTGGCGGAATCATTCCTCAATCTGCTTTCACCGATCGGGGCGAATGAGGGATTTGGTCTGTGGGCTTCGGTTTCGGTGCTGACGACCGTGGTTACAAACACAATGTCAAATGGCGCAGCAGTTGCCGTGCTTGGGCCAGTCGTTCTAAAAATGGCGGTGGTCGCAGGTGAAAGCCCGATCATTATTGGTTTCATTACCGCCGTATCGTCTGCCTTCGCCTATCTGACAGTGGTCGGCACGCCGGCTTGCACCATCGTTTATGCGTCGGGATATTTGAAGACGACGGACTTCCTTGCGGTCGGATGGAAAATGGCGGTAGCCTCAACAATAATAATGCTTTTGGCCGCTGCGGTATATTGGCCCTTCCTTGGGGTATAGCCGGCGACCAAAGAATTGAGGGAAGACCGCATGGCGGGTGATGTCGATCAAGAAGCGATCAGGGAGCGACGAAAGAAACGATTTCGGACGCTGGTCTGCATCGATGGCTCCGAGGATTCCTATCGCGGATTGGAGTATGCGGCTGCCATCAGCGGTGCACCCGATTCCGCTATCATCCTGCTCTACGTCCGCCCGATCGATCAGGGGATGCGCACAGGCGGGCTCCAGGTTCGTGTCGCACGTGAAAATATGTTGAGTTGGGGTTTAGAACTTCCCGGCATCAAATATCTCAACCGCGGACGGGATCTTCTTGTTGAACATGGCGATATGGCGTTGTCCTGGGATCAGAAAATTACCCATACGGATGTTGTGGGTGACCCGCTCGGTGACAACAAGGTGGAGTATCGGCAGACCGAGGGGAAAACGATCGTCCTGAAGCTCAAGACAGCCCCCAATATCGCGACCGGGATTCTCGATCAATACGAACTCGGCCCCTACAACCTTATTATTCTCGGTGCTTCCGGGCGATGGGGTGGATGGGCGAAAAGCCTTCTCGATCCCGCCGTGGCGGAAAAGGTCGCGATCCATGCTCCGTGCTCGGTCATGGTGACCCGTCATCTAGAGCGAGGTCACGGCCACCTAATTTGTACCGATGGTTCGGATCGTGCGCTTGAGATGGTTCAAAAGGCGGCGGTGTTAATCCATAGAACAGAGGCCAAACGCGTCTCCGTCATGTCAGTTGCGGTCGATGTCGAATCTGAGTCCGACGCAAAGCGCTATGTCGAAGAAGCCGCCAAAATCCTCGAAGAGAATGATCTGGTTGTCCGCGAGGCTTTTACCCGGGTTGGTTCGCCGGTTGAGACGATCATCGAGGCCGCCAATGATTATTCGATTATCGTCATGGGCGATACCGGCAAGACCGGATTGAAGCGTTATTTCATGGGCAGCGTCGCCTTCAAGGTCATGGAATATGCCGAACGCTCAGTGATGATTATCCGTTAAATTTCCGGCGCTACCGCCGCGACGGAACATTCCAATTGCAAACCCTCGGCGGTATTGGCGACCGTGGCCAAGCAAGCACTGCGGGACCGTTCGGGGATCGCAACTGAAAATTTGACCGAGTATTTCCCGTCTCCGACTGTCTCGGCGTTTAGACGGACGATATTCGCGCCAAATTCGCCGAACACTTCGCATAGCCTGGCGATGAGCCCCGGCCGGTCGCCGCCCAAAACTTCGATCTGATGTGTAATCTGGCCTTCCGGTGGTTGTATCGGCTCGAATCGGAAGGGCGTGCCTGTCATTTCGGC
>JAQCKY010000100.1 GCA_027592155.1 Pseudomonadota bacterium | reverse complement strand
GAGATCGAGATGTTCGGCGTCGAGTTGATCGGACATGACAAACGCTATGACATGGCCCAGGAATGGCTTTCGATTGTCGATCACCTCTGGACCTCGACCGAGGAACTCGATCACCAAGGCGAGTTCTACAAAATCGTCAAAGGTTATCTGGAACCCAAACCGATCCAACAGCCACGCCCCGTTGTAATGAATGCGGGCGGCTCCGATCGAGGGCGTCACTACGCCGCCAAGAATGCCGATGTCTCATTCGTCGCCCCGAAGTCACGGGATTTCGACGTACTCAAGGGCATGGTCGCCAGCTACTACGATCTCGGCCGGGAAGAATACGACAACACCATGGAGATGTGGACGAACTGCTACGTCGTCATCGGCGAGACCGAAAAAGAAGCCCAGGAAAAGCTCCGGCATTACATTTATGACAAAGGCGATTGGGAGGCCGGCGGCAAACTGATCGAAACCATGGGCATCAATGCCGAGACCTTCACACCGGAAGAACTGCAAGGCATGAAGGCGCATTTCATGGCCGGCTGGGGCGGCTACCCCATCGTCGGCACCAAGGAGCAATGCGTCGACACCATGATCAAGCTGTCGGGATGCGGTTTCAACGGCATCTTGCTCACCTGGGTCAAATTCGAAGAACAAATGGAAGAATTCATGAACGACGTTTACCCGCTGGTCGAACAGGCGGGCCTGCGCTAAAGCGCGAAACAGGGAGAGAGCAATGGGACAATTGGACGGACGAACCGCGCTGGTCACCGGCGCGGCACAGGGCGAGCGGGCTTCACTTGGCGCCAGCTTTGCGAAGGCATTAGCGGCGGAGGGAGCAAATGTCGTGCTCGCCGATCTTAAAGACACATCCGATGTGGCGGCGGAAATCACCAAGATGTCCAATTCGGGCGGTGGTCGCACCTTATGCGTAAAAGCCGATGTCTCGAACGAGACCTCGGTGCAAGAGATGGTGGCCAAGGCCATCGATGAATTCGGCAGTCTGGAAATCCTGGTCAATAACGCCGCGCTCGGCTCCAACATTCCGCCGATCCCGGTCACCGAAATGACCGTCGAGCAATGGGACGAACTGATGTCCGTCAATGTCCGGGGTGCTTTCCTTTGCGCCAAGGCGGTCGTGCCTCAGATGCAGAAACAGAAATACGGCAAGATCATCAATATCGGCTCGACCACCATGATGACCGGCCTGATCAACCGCCTGCACTACACCACCGCGAAAGGCGCGATTCTGGCGATGACGCGCTCCTTGGCGGCGGAGCTCGGTCCCGACGGCATCCGCGTCAATACCTTCGCCTACGGCCTGATTACCAGCGACCTATCCGAAAAGGACTTTGCGGAAAACCCAGCCAAGCTCGCCGGCATGCTTGATGCCCGCGCTTTGGGCACTCACGTCCGTGCCGAGGATCTGGACGGCAGCATCGTCTTCCTAGCGTCCCCCGCCAGCGACAGCATGACCGGCCAGGTGCATATCATTAACGCCGGGGAGTATTACTATTAGGAATGAAGTTAGCGAGCCAAATGCGAGACGGACGCCGCCGAATTCGAAGGCTGGATTCATCGAAAGTAATCTGGAAAGTTCGACTCCAGTCCTGACTCAAGCTGATCCACCAAATCCGAATTATTTCGTGACCCAAACTTGTCGTCGATGTTCCGTGCAAAATCCCACAACAGCCAAGCCTCAACGGGCCGAAACTGTGTGAAATAAAAATCTCCTAAATCTTTATAAACACTGGAGTTCAGTGGATTTCCCCGCAGCGCAGCCGAAAAGTGGTGCAAGCCGGAATTGACAAGCCGGGCCAGAACATCCGTTCTGCCAGAACCACCGGTTCGGGCAAATGCAGTCTGGTAGCTAACCGCCAGCGCAATGTCCACAACGTAGCCGAACCGCAGTCTCGTACGGTCCAAACTTGACCAAATTTCAATCGCCTGTTCGGGGTTCTGGCGTTCAACCGAGAAACCCGACCGATACTTCTGAAACCGCCGATCTGAAGAGGCTGACCTGATCATTTGCCCTACTTCCTGACAGGTCGGGTTCGAAATTTACAGGGACGGAATCGAATTACGTATTCCATGGCAAGGAGTCCAGCGTCGAACCGGTCTCCGTTTTCTAGCAGGTTCGAGATTTGTTCCCGATAGTCTCCCCAATGCGACAATCGATTGATCGCCTTATCAAGCTTTACCAAACTCATGAAGGGGGCGATCTTCGAGAGGAAGTCCGGAGATAGGCCTGATTTCTCTAGGAGCAGCTGAAAATCTGGGTGAGCCGCCGTGGGCAAAGGGTACTCAGCATCCTGTTTCTCGATGGACCTGAGAGACCACGATCGGGTATGAAGTTTGAATTTAAGCCATTTTTTGAATTTGAGTGTGTCAGGGGGGTGTCCGGTGTCCGCCATCAAATTTTGCGCAGCCGGGTGCACGGATAGAAAGTACCGCAGCGCTCGATAAAATACCGCATTGTGGTGTTCATCGAGCGATTGCCGTGCGGGCACGAATTCGAGGGCCGTGACATCCTGGTACACAACATTGAAACCGCCGTCGTCCCGATCGGTTCGTTCGGCCTCCTCTAGGTCTGGCCTTCCACGCGTATGGCCAAGATCCGAGGCACGCCAGAACGGATCGAATGTCGTAGGTGCCTTAGATCTATCAATTTTAGGAGCGTTCTTCAGCGCGTCAAAAAAACGGGATTGCCTGATCCGATTTTGAAATTCGTAATCCCGAAAACCAGGCACAAGATACAGCGATGAATGGAAATATTTGCTGCCGCTATCATCCAAATGAATTTGTCGTTTTAACTTAAAATCGTAAATAGTGGATGTGCTACCGCTATCCACGCGCACATAGTTAGACCCCACAGTGAATTTTAGGAGTGTCCCATCTCGAGTTTGGTATGTCAGTTTCCAAACTACTTTCGGAGAATCTTGATGCGCCGCACGGATTTTTTGAGGTGAAGCATCCCACTCAAGCGGTTTTGCCTGCGCAGAGGTCGCAGCGGAGAATATAGCCAGGACGACAAAAAGTTTGAAAATCTCGACGGCAAGCATTCGGAGCTCATGTTTACGGCGACATTTTTGGTCAGCTCAGTGAAACCTTTCCGCGTACAGGACCAACTATGTCAAAATTTCATCCAAAAAGCGTGGCATGCGGAAATATTACACGCAATCTGAATCAATATTCCGCCAAGCCACGATCGTGCAGCCGGCTGAGGGTCACTAACGCGGTACCGGCGCCGATTAAGGCCCAGAACATATCCCATTGGGAATCCCAGATATCACCCTGAGTCCCAAGGAACTCCGTCGCGCCTTGTCCCAAGATGGCGGCCCCCCACCATTCGATCAGTTCGTAGAAGGCGCTAAAGGCAAGACATACGCAGATTACGAGGAACGGCAGCCACTTGCTGCCTTTCAGCGGCGACCAACGAACCAGTAGTTCCCGTGTAACAATCGCAGGAATAAATCCCTGGGCAAAATGCCCGATCCGGTCGTAGTGATTGCGGGATAAGTCCAACAGGTCCTGGAGCCAAAATCCGAAGGGCACGTTGGCATAGGTGTAATGTCCGCCGACCATCAAGATGACGGCATGAATGAGGACCAGACGGTAAAAGAGTGCGGTGAAACGAACCCGCCGGTAGAGACCGGCAAGCAACGGCACGGCAATCACGACCGGCGCGACCTCGAGCCACCAGGTCAACCGGTCGGCTGGGCCAATCCCACTCCAGACCAGAACAAGGCCCGCCAAAAGCGCCAATATTACCGGCTCAAGTTCGACGGCCTGTGCTTTTTCGTCTGTGGCCATCGGCGCTCACTCCGCAGCGTGTTTACCGACGTCCCATCCATGGCTCGTGAGTATCTCTTCCCCGTGCTCGCGCGGCGCGGATTCCAGCTCTGTGGCCATGGTGTCGTTCCAGCGGTTCATCATGCCCATGTAGCCGAGCACCGAGACCATCTCGACGATCTGTTCGTCTGTGTAATGTTTTTTGACGGCCGCAAAATCCTCGTCGGTGACGGCGTTTGGAACATGACCCGACAGCAATGCCAGATTGAGTGCGGCGCGTTCGCCGTCGCTGAACAACGGGCTGGTCTCATACTCCCAGATGGCGTTTTCTTTTTCAGGCGACACACCGGCCTGACTGCCGAACAAACCGGTATGAGCCTGGCAATACATGCAACCGGCCGCCCGGCTCACCATCAAAGCCATCAGCATTTTTAGGTCTAAATCAACCGTCCCAGGCCCAAAGACGGCAGCGCCGAGTTTTGCGGCGGCGTCGAATATCTGCGGCCGCCGGGCCATGGTTTTTTGGCTGTTGGGCACGAAACCCAGACGTTTCCGCGTTACCTCGAAGGCGTCGGAAATTCCGGAGGCCTCTTCGTCGCTCAGTGGTTCAATTCTCGCCATTGCACTCTCCCTGTTCATTGCACGCGCCATCATAGTAGGTCTGCCCTTGGTCAATCCAATCTTTGGCTAGACTGTTCACCATGATTTCGACCGAGGAGCTTGAAACTCATGCTTCGACGGGCTCAGCATGAGGAAATCAATGAACATTCCTCATCTTGAGGCCCTCGAAAGATGCGCTTCAGGCACAACCCCCATTTCGTCACGGAATCATCACCACCTGGCCGGTCGTCTTGCGGGCCTCGGCGTCGCGGTGGACTTTGACGACATCTTTGAGTTTATAGGTGTGATTGACCTGGATTTTGACCGCGCCCTTTTTGACCATCGCGAATACTTTGCGCAGGCTGGCGGCGCTGATCTCGGGGCTGGTCATGTAATTCACCGTTGTGGCGCGGTGAATGAAGGCAGAGTTCTTCAAGCCGTCCTTGGCAACATCATAGGGCGGCGGATTGCCCGACGCGCTGCCGAAGCTGACCACGAGGCCCAAAGTGCGCACGCTATCCAATGACGACTGCCAGGTGTCTTTGCCGACTGAGTCGTAGACGACATCGACGCCTTTGCCTTTGGTGATGCGCAAGACCTCTTTGGTGATGTCCTGTATTTTGGAAATGATGACGTGTTTGTATCCATTGCGCTTGGCGAGTTTGGCTTTGGCCTCGGTGCTGACCACGCCGATTGCAATGGCGCCGACGGCTTTCGCCCATTGTCCCGCGATCAAGCCGACACCGCCGGCGGCGGCATGGAACAGGATCACATCGCCCTTCTTCAGCTTATGAGTCCGGTTGAAGAGATATTCGACGGTCTTGCCCTTGGAGATGATGGCCGCCCCTTGTTTGTCCGAAATCCATGACGGTAATTTGGTCACAGCGGCAGCCTTCATCACCCGAGCTTCCGCGTAGGAGCCCGGCTGCCCGCCCCCGGCATAAGCAATACGATCTCCCACCTTCAAAGTCTTTACGCCTCGGCCGGCGGCCTCGACAACGCCCGCGCCTTCGATCCCTAGAGTGCAGGGTTTCGGCGGGGTCGCATAGGCGCCGCTGCGGTGATAGGTGTCGACCATATTGAAGCCGACCGCAGTGTGGCGGACCAGAATTTCGCCGGGACCGGGATCGGGCAACTCCACGGTTTCCCATTTCATCGCGGACGGGCCGCCCGGTTTGTGCAACATGATTTGGCGGGTTTTCATAACTTTCTCCCTTACTCGGTTTGATTATTGGGCGGCGTTGGCCGTTCTGTTTTGAAAGGCCGGCATCACCTCTTGGGCAAACCGGCGCAGCGGCTCGATG
Source organism: Pseudomonadota bacterium (assembly GCA_027592155.1). Lineage (GTDB taxonomy): Bacteria > Pseudomonadota > Alphaproteobacteria > Rhodospirillales > UBA2165 > JAQCKY01. Next base: position 1,724 of record JAQCKY010000100.1, on the reverse strand, counting down.
GAGTCCGGCATCAAGATCAGGAGATATTCAAACCCCATACTCTCCAACAGGCTCAGCCGGTCGATGATCTGGTCGGGGCTGCCGATCAGGGCATCCATCGACATATCGGGATCGGCGAAGGTAGCGGGCTGGGTCTTGCGAGAATTTTGGCCGGACTTTTGACCGGGGAGCGCCCCATATTTACCGAACATTCTGGCGACACCGCGCTCGCGCGCCTCGACCGCTGCTTCGTATTCTTCCGGCGTGTTGGTGATATTCACCCACCGGGTGAGGCCGACCTGCATGGGATCGAAGGGCCGCCCGATCTCGGTGCAGGTGTCGCGCCAGACCTGCATGCGCTCGGCTGTTCGTTCCAGCGACGCAAAATTATCGAACAAAACGTTGAATCCGGATTTGGCAACACGGGCGATGGACTCATCGGTTCCGGCCGCCGTCCAAAAGGGCGGATGAGGTGTCTGCACCGTCGGCGGCTCGACCAGGATGTCGTTGAACTGCCAATACTTACCCTTGTGATCGAAGCGTTCTTCGGACGTCCAGGACTTGAGAATGACCTCCATGGATTCGTCGTACATATCCAGCGCTTCGTCGCGGTCGATGTTGAAGCCATGATATTCGATGTCACGATACCCTTTGCCGACACCAAAATCGAGACGACCGCCCGACAGCACATCGACGCTCGCCGCCTGCTCGGCCAACAGCACCGGATTGTGCCAAGGCAAAACCGTCACCGCGGTTCCGAGCCGGATCTTCTTGGTCAGCGCCGCGAGATAACTCAGCATATTGAGGGATGCGGAGAGCTGCCCGGTGCCGGAAAAATGATGCTCTACCAAAAACAAACTGTGGTAACCGAGATCCTCGACCTCCAGGGCGATATCGACCAGGCCTTGGTACCCTTGGCTGTCCCCGGTTACCTGTCCGCGCCTGGCGGTCGCGCCGCCGAATAAACCAAATCTCATTAAGTCACTTTCATGGGTGTGAGGGGGCTACGTCCGCGGATCATATCGGAAGCTTTCTCGGCAATCATAATCACCGCTGCGTTGATGTTACCGCTGACCAGATCGGGCATCACCGAGGCGTCGACAACGCGCAGACCTTTCACTCCCCTTACCTTGAGTTCCGGGTCGACAACGGAGGTATCGTCACCGCCCATCCGGCAAGTACCCATCGGGTGGTGAACGGTGATCGAGGTCTTGCGAATGAAATCATCGATGGCGTTATCGCTCGTGGTGTCCGGCCCCGGTGCGAGCTCGGGCCCGCGATGTTCATCAAACGGCGTCTGGTTCAAAATTTCGCGGGCGAGCTTCATGCCCTCCCGCAGCGTCTTGATGTCATCCGGGTGATCGAAGAAATTTTGATAAATACGCATTTTGTCGTTGGGATCGGCCGACGACAGCGCGATATGCCCCCGGCTCTTGGGATGCAGGAGGACAGGTCGGCAGCTATAGGCATTCGGGAACGGTTTGCGGATCCCCGGGAACCACGGCCAGGCCATCAAGGGGCCGGCACCGAACAGCATCTGGATATCCGGCACGTTGGACTCGGTGAGGTTCAGGAATGCCATATACCCCGCCGGGAATTGAGCGGCGGGGCCGGAGCCGAACAGATAAGCGCGGGGGATATCAACGGCGACATGATCCATCCGCATTTGTTTAACGAACGGACTCGGCGTTTTTCGCAGATATGCGACACCCGCGGAGATATGGTCTTGCAGATTCTGCCCGACC
>JAQCKY010000099.1 GCA_027592155.1 Pseudomonadota bacterium | reverse complement strand
CAGGGCCGGAAGGAAACGATGCATATGGTCGAAGTGAGGCAAGGCGAGAAAGGCGTCCCGGGAAAATACCTTGAGGCCGCAGCCGGTGTCCGGCGTGTTATCGCCGAGCAACCGTCCGCGCACGGCATTGGCGATCTTAGAAGACATGCGTTTTAACCAGGTGTCTTTGCGCTCGGCGCGATGACCGGCGATCAAAACCGCGCCACTGCCGCCCGCCGTTTCGCGCTCATAGGCTTCGATCAGTTTTGGCATATCCGCGGGATCGTTCTGTCCGTCCCCATCCAGCGTGACGATGACGGCGCCCCGCGCTTGTTTGATGCCGGTGACGATGGCGGCGCTCTGACCCGACCGGCTTTTATGGCGCAGGCTGCGAAATAGGGTCAGTTCCGCCGCCAGATCACGAAGCTCCGACGGCGTTGCATCGTCGCTTCGGTCGTCCACATAAAGGATCTCGAAATCGGAACGGCCGGTCAGTGCCGCCATGATCTCTTCGACCAAAGGGCGGATATTTCCGCTTTCATTATAAACCGGAACCACAACCGATAACCGGGGTGAAGTATCGCTCACGAAATTGTCGGCCCTCTCCGCCAAATACTATGGGGGTAGTAACGGACCCGGACTCCAAGGGAAAGTATTTTCAGCGTCCTACCTTGGAGGCTCGGTGGATTTCAGTGTATATATCGCCGGTCAAGAACTGCTCCATGGGAGGCCGCGATGGCTGAAGGATATGCGGGCGATGTCACGCCGAAAGAGGCTTGGGACATCCTCGAAAAAGACGAAAAGGCTGTTTTGGTCGATTGCCGCACCGCCGCCGAGTGGAACTATGTCGGTGTGCCCGATGTCTCCGGGCTCGGCAAAAATGTGGTGTGCGCCGAATGGATCACCTTTCCCGGCGGCGCGCCCAACGGGGATTTTGTCTCTGAGGTAACAAGCGCCGGGATCGACAAGCACACAACGGTCTTGTTCCTGTGCCGATCCGGCCAGCGATCGATCGCCGCCGCCATCGCCCTCACCGAGGCGGGATACGGGAAAAGCTACAACATCCTGGAAGGCTTTGAGGGCAACAAGGATGACAGCGGTCACCGGGGCAAGACCGGCGGCTGGAAAGTCACCGGCCTGCCCTGGACGCAAGGATAAGCGCTTCCCTCTAGGCTGAGAGGGCGTGCTCGATGTCTTCTTTGAGGTCGTCGATGTCTTCGAGCCCGACCGACAGGCGCACCAGATTTTCATTGATGCCCAAGGCCGCCCGTTCATCGGCGCTGACCCGCTGATGGGTCGTCGTCGTCGGATGGGTGACCATTGATTTGGCATCGCCGAGATTGTTGGAAATATCGATCAGTTCCAGCGCATTCATGAACTTGAATGTTCGGGCCTGATCGCCGTCCACCTCGAAGGCCAAGACCGTGCCCGGTCCGGTCATTTGCTTTTGCGCCAGAGCGTATTGGGGATGGCTCTCCAGCCCTGGGAAAATCACCTTGGTGACCTTGGGCTGGTCCGACAGAAATGCTGCCAGGGCCGATGCATTGGACGATTGCTGACGCACCCGCAAATCTAAGGTTTCCAAAGATTTGCTCAAAACCCAGGCGTTAAAGGGGCTCAGGGTCGGGCCGGTATGGCGGATGAACATCCGGAGGTGGTCTTGATAGTAAGCCTCGTCATTGGTGACGATGGCACCGCCCAGAGTTCGGCCCTGCCCGTCGATATGTTTGGTCGTCGAGTACATGACGATGTCGGCACCCAGATCCAACGGCTGTTGGAACACCGGGGTGGCGAAAACATTGTCGATGATCAGCCGCGCGCCCGCCTTATGGGCCAGATCGGCGATCGCCGCGATATCGAACAATTGCATCGTCGGGTTCGAAGGGCTTTCAAGAAAGACCGCGTTGGTTGGTTTGCTCAGCGCCTTCTCCCACGCCGCAGTGTCCGTGCTCATGATGGTTTCTACCTCGACGCCATATTGGGGCATCAACACCGTGCAGACATAATCGCAGGAGCCGAAAAGGGCTTTTGACGCCACCAGCCGGTCGCCGGCTTTGAGCAAACAAGCCAGCGATGCGAACACCGCGCCCATGCCGCTCGCCGTCGATTGGCAAATCTTGGCCTGATCCATCATCGCCATGCGTTCTTCGAAAACCGAAACCGTCGGGTTGCCGTAGCGGGAATAGAGGTAGTGATCTTCCTCGCCCTTAAAGGCGCGCTGGGCCTGCTCGGCGGAGTCGTAGGCGTAGCTCGAGCTTAGGAACATCGCCTCGCTGATTTCGTCGAATTGAGAACGGATCTGGCCGCCCCGGACCAAATTGGTCTGGCGGCGGCGTCCATTAGCCGTCTTTGTCGGTGTGTCTTTTGACATCGTCTGTCTCCTCGTCTGCGCCAGGCGCTTTTGATGTTTTGGTGATATTTCCATCAAAAAAGCCCCGGCCTGTGGGGGTCGGGGCTCTGCAGCGCCGACCTTTTAGCGCTGTTTTTTTATCGTGGCCGCAATCCGGTCGAACAAATCACCACGTCGTGAGAGAAAAATAAGGGACAGGACGGCTTCGTCAAGCTAAATTCGCCCAAACCTTTAACGCGCCCCTCTAACGCGCCAGGAGCCCACATGAGCGATAGCGCCACGACCGACGAAATATTCTTCAACCGCACCGGCATGGATAAGACCCGCGTCGAAGGCATTGTCCAGGATTCCCTCAAGGGCGCCGATGACGGCGAACTGTTCCTGGAGTACTGCCAGTCCGAGAGTTTCGTCTTCGATGACGGCCGCCTGCGCAGTGCCAATTTCGACACCACTCAAGGCTTCGGGTTGCGGGCCATCGCCGGTGAGGCCGCCGGTTATTCCCATGCCTCCGAGCTCAGCGAAGAGGCGCTCAAACGGGCCAGCACGACGGTGAAAGCGGTCCATGCCGGATATGACGGCACCTTTGCCGACGCGCCGCAGAAGACCAACCAGTCGCTCTATGTCGACGACAATCCGCTGCACCAGATCCCGTTCGAGCAAAAGGTAAAATTGCTCGCTGACATCGACGCCTATGCGCGCTCCAAGGACGACCGCATCAAACAGGTCACGGCGTCGCTCTCCGGGGAATGGCAGGCGGTGCAGATCATTCGCGCCGACGGCAGTCATGCGGCCGACATCCGGCCCCTGGTCCGGCTCAATGTGTCCTGCGTTGTCGGTGACGACGACCGCATGGAAGCGGGCAGTTACGGCACCGGCGGACGGCAAGGATACGAGACCTATATCAGCGCCGACACCTGGCACCATGCGGTCGACGAAGCCCTTCGCCAGGCGCTGGTGAATTTGGGATCGGTGGCAACTCCCGCCGGTGAGATGCCGGTGATTCTGGGCCCGGGCTGGCCCGCCGTGATGCTGCACGAAGCCGTCGGTCACGGCCTCGAAGGCGATTTCAACCGCAAGGGAACTTCCGCCTTTTCAGAACTGATGGGGCAACGGGTTGCCTCCAAAGGTGTCACCGTCATCGATGACGGCACGATTGAGAACCGCCGCGGCTCTCTCTCCATCGATGATGAGGGAACGCCGACCCAGCGTACGGTTCTGATCGAGGACGGCATCCTCACCGGCTATATGCAGGACCGCCTCAACGCCCGCCTGTCAGGCAACAGCCCGACCGGCAACGGACGCCGGGAGAGCTACGGGCACGCCCCAATCCCACGCATGACCAACACGATCATGCTGGACGGCGATAAGGAGCCCGAAGAGATCATCAAGTCGGTCAATAAGGGCCTCTATGCCGTCAATTTCGGCGGCGGCCAGGTCGACATCACGTCGGGTAAGTTCGTCTTTACCTGCACTGAGGCGTACCTCATCAAGGACGGCAAAGTCGGCCCGGCGGTCAAGGGCGCGACCCTGATCGGCAACGGCCCCGACGCCATGAAACAGATTTCGATGATCGGCAACGACATGGAGCTCGACCCCGGCGTCGGCGTCTGCGGCAAAGACGGCCAAGGCGTGCCGGTCGGTGTCGGCCAGCCGACCATGCGAATCGATCAGATGACGGTGGGCGGGACCGAGGTTTAAGGTACCGCCGTCGTTTCGTTCTCTGCCGTTTCCGGTCTCGGCGGTCGGCGGTCGGCCCTGGATATGAGTCAAATGGGAAGTATCAGTGAGTAAACTCCTCTATAGCATCGCCAAGTACGGCGTCCGGAAGTTGGCTGAAAATCCAGAAGTCCGAGCCACTGCGGTGAGCTTCGTCGAAGATCAGGTCGTCCCACAGGCAAAAGCTGGATGGAAAAAGGCCAAGCCCAAGCTCGACCGAGCAAAGGACACTGCGGTCGGTGCCGCGAGGGATATGGCTGATGTGGCGCGGGAGAATGATCCGCGAGAAAACCCAAAGAAGTTCGTATCCGAGGCGTCCCAACGAATACGCGATCGAGTGAAGCGCTAATCCCTACAAATATTTTGCCCATAACAACGCGGTCATCTGGTTTAGCGAGTTGCCGATAATTCTCAGTATCGACACAGTAACCGCTTGGTTTTTTGCGCTGGGATTCGGCGATAAAAACTAATATTGGAACAACATGGATCCTCTAACGCAAGCCGCGCTGGGCGCCGCAGTGCCGCAATCGACATCGACGAAATGGACCCGCCGGCGCAAATACCAAGTCGCCATCGCTGGCTTTTTGGGAATGGTTGGCGGCATGGCCGCGGATCTCGATGTTCTGATCTCTTCAAATACCGACCCGCTGCTGTTCCTTACCTATCATCGACAATTTACACATTCTCTCATTTTTATACCCTTTGGCGGCCTCATTATGGCGCTGTCATTGCACTGGATCGTGGGGCGTCGCTGGCGACTAGAATTTTGGCAGACTGTGCTTCTCTGTTCACTGGGCTATGGCACACACGCGCTTCTGGACACGGCGACGTCATTCGGGACGATGCTGCTCTGGCCTTTCGTCGAGACGCGCTATTCCTGGAACATAATTTCCATCGTCGATCCGCTTTTCACTCTTCCGTTGGTGATACTCGTCGTCATGGCTGCGGTCCGTAACAACCCCCGTTTGGCCCGCATTGGCCTGGTTTGGGCGCTTCTATATTTAGGGGCCGGTTGGTGGCAGCATCAGGGGGCACGCGAGATCGCCGCAAATTTGGCAGCGTCCCGTGGACACGCACCGATACGCTTCGAGATAAAGCCCAGTTTTGAAAATATTCTTGTTTGGAAAAGCGTCTATGAAGTCGACGGCAAGTTTTTCATCGATGCAATGCGGGTCGGCATCTCTCCCAAACTGTACGAAGGCACATTCGTATCCAAGCTAAATGTCGGGCAGGACTTCCCCTGGCTTGGGCAAGATTGGCAGCAGACAAGGGACATCACCCGGTTCAACCATTTTAGCGATGGCTTCACCGCACTCGATACCGCGAATCCCAATCGCATTGTTGATGTACGCTATTCCTTTATCCCGAATGAAGTCAGTCCGCTGTTCTCAATCGAACTGGCGTCGGAAGCCGGGCCGACAGAACATGTTCGATATCAATCTCACCGCGAGCAGGCGCGCGAACAACTTGGCCGGCTTTGGCATATGCTCATCGAGTAGCCGCGCTGACAATTACTTACCGCTGAGATGGACCGGTGAGCCGTGGGGTGTCGTGAGATATGCCTCTGTCCAGGCCTCACGCAAGGTCTCAAGATTTTCGGAGTTCGCCAGGCCTCGGCTGATCAGGAATTCTTCGAACGCCGATAGCCAGATGTCGTTTTGGAAAAATTGGTAGTTCGCTTCTGACCGCAAAGCGGACATTGCGGTCATTATTGATATCGCAATTTACTAATTCATGCCGGTGAATATAGCGTTTCGATGATGGGACATTTGGGCACCTCGGTTCCACTACATTCGGAAACCATCTTTTTTAAAACACGTTCAAGTTTTTTGAGGTCCGCTATTTTCTGCTGAACATCGGTTAGATGCTCTTCCGTAATGTCCTTGACTTCCGCGCAGGTATCAAGTGAATAACCCCGAAGACTATGGCGTCGTTGAATTCGACGATAACGACCGGGCTATCACCATCGAGGAAAAGCCGAGCGCACCGAAAAGCCATTACGCGGTAACCGGCCTCTATTTCTACGACGGCCGGGCAAGTCGGATTGCCAAACAGCTTTCACCCAGCCCTCGAGGCGAGCTCGAAATCACCGATCTCAATCGAGTCTATCTTGAGGAAGGTACGCTTCAGGTTCAGCGATTGGGCCGAGGCTACGCCTGGCTTGATACCGGCACCCATGGATCGCTGCTCGATGCGGGGCAGTTCATCGCGACCCTGGAAAACCGCCAGGGATTAAAAATCGGTTGTCCCGAAGAAGTGGCTTACCGGATGAAGTGGATCGATGCGGCACAGCTCGAGACCCTCGCCCAACCATTTTCAAAGAATGACTATGGGCAGTACCTTTTGGATCTAATTACCGGCAGAATTTCCTAATCCGTCTGCTTACTTTCATTCCGGATAAGGTCCGTGCCTGAGTTGGCCTCCGTTAGAACATGATCGACCGAGGGATGTGCCTTTTCTCCCGGCGGCGATAATCCCGATTCGACAAATACCGTGTGGGAACAGCCAGCATTTCGGCCTGCCAAGGTATCGCTAACGGTGTCACCCACCATCCAAGATGTGTGCAAATCAATAGCGTGATCCCGGGCCGCTTTCAGAAGCATCCCCGGTCCCGGTTTGCGATCGGGATGCTCAATCACCTCACGGCCGCCACCTTGACCCACAACGGGGCAAAAATACCAACCGTCGATGGACGCTTGTTGCAATGCCAATTGACGAGCCACCTCCACATGAATTTCGTGCAGCCCCTCTTCGGTCAACAGCCCTTTGCCGATCGCCGCCTGATTCGTAACGACGATGCGCAGATATCCCATCTCTTCCAGTGCACATAACGCCTTACCGGCACCGGGAATAAGCTTCACTTGATCGACACGGTTGAGATAATGGACAGATTCGATCAATGTTCCATCGCGATCAAGAAAAACCGCAGGGGTCATCCTTTACCGCCCCCCGTGATTTCAAACAACCCGGCACGAACGTCGGCTTCAGCCTGCGCCAACGACTCCAGTGTTCCGATATCCCGGTGGTATCCGTCGTGAACAAACCCTTTCATACGTCCGGTGAATTTCGGTAACACGTCATATCCAATATCAAAGCCGCCCATGTCTGCAATTTCCCGGTAGGCATCGGCGGTCATGGCATAAACACCGCCATCTGCGAGATCACTCACGGGATGTCCGGGTTTCTCAACGAATTCAATAATGGTTCCCGTAGCGTCCAGGGTCGCAATGCCACAGCTTTTAGGATAGGGCGTATGGAACAGCAACATCGTGAACGGCGCACCGCTCTCATTATGAAATTTCAAAAACGCGCTGAGATTCACATTGCTAAGATTATCCGCATAGATGAGCAGGCAATGGTCGACATCATCTGCGAGGTCTCTGTTGGCAG
>JAQCKY010000098.1 GCA_027592155.1 Pseudomonadota bacterium | reverse complement strand
GTTCCGACGGCAGGTCTACGCAATTGCCGTCCACGTCGAACTTCCAGCCGTGGTAGACGCAGCGCAGCCCGCATTCTTCGTTGCGGCCATAGAACATCGGCGCCCGGCGATGGGGACAATAGGCGTCCACCAATCCGACGACGCCATCGGTACTGCGAAAGGCGATCAAGTCTTCGCCCAAGATCCGCACTCTGACCGGTGCGCCGTCAGGCTCGGCAACCTCCGATGACAAAAGAGCGGCTTGCCAATAGCGGCGGAAAAACTCCCCGCCGGGCGTGCCCGCCCCAACTCGGGTAATGCGCTCATTATCTTCGCGGCTTAGCATGAGACTTCCTTATTTTTCGTTCCTGGGCCCAATTGTGAGACGTTTCGCGTCGGACTGCATATTAGCCAGAATTGCCGTCTCGACAAACGGATCAGTGACACCTATCCGCTTGACGGAAGTGTGTTGCACAGCCAGTTGCCAAGAGTTCCAACGTCGCTTAGACAAATCGAGTCCCCGCGCGATCACCTCTTCCAGAGCGCATGCCCTAAACGGTGGCGATGCATGCCGCGCATTTCTTTAATGAGCCAGAAATTTCATATGGGGAGAAAATGGTGCCGCCGGTAAGAATCGAACTTACGGCCTCACCCTTACCAAGGGTGCGCTCTACCCCTGAGCTACGGCGGCACTTTGGAGCGGGCGCAACATGCCACAGGCCAAAACGGGGGGCAAGCGCATCTCGCATCCATTTTTCACCTTTGATCCGGTGGCGATTCCGGTGCCGTCCTTGACCCCGCCACGCGGACGGCACAAATTCACCCCAAAGACGACATCACGAGACCGCTAAGGTAGGGACGGATGGCGAAGGGAGAGAAACAGAACATGTCCGAGCGCGGGAAAGAGGAAGCTGCGCTGCGCGAAGTCCGGCTGGCGCAGGCGTTGCGCGATAACCTTCAGCGCCGGAAACAGCAGACCCGGGACCGTGACGAGAGCGACGGCGGCGCGGATCGCGCGGCCGACCGGGAATTGCCCGATAATGGCCCTAGTTCCGACAAAGAGCGCTGATAGGTATTTGCCGATAGGTATTTGAGCTGAGAGATATTTTAAGTGGCCCGGTTGTAGCAATCGGGCGGTTAGCGTAAATAGTTTTATTCCGTCGTCGCATCCTTCGCCGGAACCCTCATAACCTCCACTCCCGGTAAGCAGCGAGCATGGATCAAATCAGAATTCGCGGGGGCAAACCCCTCAACGGCACGATCAATATCGGCGGCGCCAAAAACGCGGCGCTCCCCCTGATGGCCGCGTCGCTGATGACGGCCGAGACGCTCAACCTCTCCAATCTGCCCCATCTAGTGGATATCTCGACCATGGTCCATTTGCTGGCCGAGCTGGGCGTTGAGATCAGCATGGACGGCAACGCCCCCAATGGTGGCCATATCGGCCGCGCCCTCAATCTTCGGGCCGAGAATATTCCCGGCCATACCGCGCCTTACGATCTGGTGCGTCGGATGCGGGCCTCGATTTTGGTGCTGGGGCCGTTGGTCTCCCGCTTCGGCGAAGCCCGCGTCTCGTTGCCCGGCGGCTGCGCCATCGGCACCCGGCCGGTGGATCTGCACCTCAACGGCTTGCGGGAACTCGGCGCCGAAATCGAACTGGCGGAAGGCTATATCCAGGCCACCGCGCCCAACGGATTGCAGGGCGGAAAGATCATCTTCCCCTCGGTATCCGTCGGGGCTACCGAAAACTTGCTGATGGCGGCCTGTCTGGCCAAGGGCGAAACCACCCTGCTCAATGCGGCGCGGGAGCCCGAGGTCGCGGATCTGGCCCATTGTCTGGTTGCCATGGGCGCCGATATTTCCGGCATCGGCAGCGATACCCTAACCATCCAAGGTGTCGATAGCCTCCATGGCGCCGACTATCAGGTGATCCCCGACCGGATCGAGACGGGGACTTATGCCGTCGCGGCCGCGATTACCGGCGGCGACATCATCCTGAAGGGCTGCGGCATTGCCCAGAACACGGCGATGATCGACGTGCTGCGGCGATCCGGGGTTACCGTCGATGAGGTCGAGGACGGCATGCGGGTCCATCGAACCACGGGCGCGTTAAAAGGCGTCGATATTCTGACCGAGCCTTATCCCGGCTTTCCCACCGATATGCAGGCCCAGCTGATGGCCTTGATGGCCACCGCCGAGGGCGCCTCGATGATCACGGAATCGATTTTTGAGAACCGCTTCATGCATGTGCCAGAGCTCTGCCGCATGGGCGCCGATATTAATGTGCACGGCGCCTCGGCCATCGTGCGCGGGGTCGGCCATTTGTCAGGCGCCCCCTTGATGGCGACGGATTTGCGGGCCTCGGTGTCGCTGGTGCTCGCCGGCCTCGCCGCCGAAGGGGAAACCTTGGTCAGCCGGGTTTATCATCTCGACCGCGGCTATGAGCGCCTCGAAGAGAAGCTCTCCGCCTGCGGCGCTGATATCGAGCGTATCGAGTCGAAATAGCGGGGATTGCCGGAGTTACGGCGCGGGGCACAAAAAGTGCCCTCACACTGGCCAATTCGGTCAAAAACCCTTAAAACACCGCTCCACCCAGGAGGAAGTTGTGTCTGCGCCGAAAAAGCTCGTATTCGCCCTGCCCAAGGGCCGCATACTCGAAGAGGTCGTGCCCCTCGTGGAGCGGGCCGGGATCCAGCCCGAAGCCGCGTTCTTCGACGAGGACGCGCGCCAGTTGCGCTTCACCACCAACCGGCCCGATCTGGACATCATCCGGGTGCGCAGCTTCGATATCGCCACGATGATCGCCTATGGCGCGGCCGATCTCGGCATCGCTGGCGCCGACGTGTTGATGGAATTCGACCACCGGGAAATCTATGCGCCCTTGGATCTCGGTATCGGCGCCTGCCGCATGATGGTTGCCGAGCCGTTGGATCTGGTCGCCAACGACAATCCCAATCGCTGGAGCCACATCAACGTGGCGACCAAATACCCCGAAATCACCCGCCGCCACTTTGCCGCGCGCGGTGTGCACGCCGAATGCATCAAGCTGAACGGCGCCATCGAGATCGCCCCGGCGCTCGGCTTATACGACCGCATCGTCGATCTGGTCTCGACCGGCGGCACCCTGAAGGCCAACGGTCTGGTCGAGGTCGAGACGATCGCCCATATCACGTCGCGCCTCGCCGTAAACCGCACCGCCCTGAAAACGCGCCCCAAAGAAATCGGCGCTTACGTCGAGAAATTCCGTGAGGCCGTCGATGCCGTTACGGCTTGACATACGGTCCGGGGATTTTGAGCAAGGTTTTCAGAATTTTTTAGACACCCGCAGAGACTCAGAGCAGAACGTCGAAGCCGCCGTCCGGGAAATTCTGGAAGACGTTCGCGCGCGGGGCGATGACGCCCTCATTGAACTGACCCGCAAATTCGACCGCTTCGACCTCACTGCTGACACCATCCGCATAACCGATGCCGAGATCGATGCGGCCGTCAAAACCTGTGTGCCCGAAGACGTCGCGGCACTTGAGCTCGCGGCGGAACGCATTCGCAGCTACCACCTCAAGCAGCTTCCGCCCGATTTAGCCTTCGAGGACGACGCCGGATGGCGGCTGGGTTATCGTTGGCGCCCGATCGATGCGGTCGGCATGTATGTGCCCGGCGGCACGGCGGCTTATCCGTCTTCGGTGCTGATGAACGCCATGCCGGCAAAAGTGGCGGGCGTGCAGCGCTTGGTCATGGTCGTGCCGACCCCCGACGGGGCGCTCAATCCGTTGGTTATGGCGGCGGCACGCCTCGCCGGTGTCGACGAGGTCTACCGGGTCGGCGGCGCGCAAGCGGTCGCGGCCCTGGCGTTTGGTACTGAAACGATCGCGCCGGTGGACAAGATCGTCGGTCCGGGCAACGCCTATGTCGCAACCGCGAAGAAGATGGTGTTCGGCACGGTCGGCATCGATATGGTGGCCGGGCCGTCGGAAATCCTCGTCGTCGCCGACGCCAAGAACGATCCGGATTGGATCGCCACCGATCTTCTGGCCCAGGCCGAGCACGACGTGAACGCGCAATCGATCCTCTTTACCGACGACGCGGCCTTCGCCGATGCGGTTCTGGCCGCCGTCGACGAAGCTTTGGCGACGCTGCCCCGCGCCGCCATCGCGGGCCAAAGCTGGGCCGAGTTCGGCGCCGTGATCTGCCTACGGGATTTCGATGAGGCCCCGGCCCTGATCGACCGTGTCGCGCCCGAACATTTGGAATTGGCGGTCGAGGACCCGGCCGGCTTGGCGGAAAAGATCAAGCATGCCGGGGCGATATTCCTCGGGCGGTTCGCGCCCGAAGCCATCGGCGACTACATCGCAGGCCCCAACCATGTGCTGCCGACCGGCCGCAGCGCCCGCTTTGCCTCAGGGCTCGGCAGCTTCGATTTCTTGAAGCGCACCTCGATGATCTATGGGAACGAACGGGCATTGCAGGAAATCGGCCCGGCGGCGGTCACCCTGGCAACGGCGGAAGGGCTCGACGCACACGCGCGCTCCGTGTCCCTTCGCCTGCAGGGCAAAAGGAGCACGTGAGCGGTGTCCGACAACCAGAAAATCCTGAATTTGTTTCTGGATCAGCGGACGGTCCCCAGCTATTCGTCGGAGATCGAGCATGAACGGCTGGTCGCGATCGCCGACCTCATCCATGAGAATTTCTTCGCCCCGACCGCGAAAATCGAAGGTCCTTATAACCTTCACCTCCGCCTGCTGGACGCCCGGCTGCTGTTCGACATTCGCGACGGCGACGACAACCCCCTGCATGAATTCCGCCTGCCGCTGACGTCTTTTCGCTCCATCATCCGGGACTATTTTATCGTCTGCGAGAGCTACTTCGAGGCGATGCGGGCCTCCAGCCCGTCCCGGATCGAAACCATCGATATGGGGCGGCGCGGTGTCCATAATGAGGCGTCCGAGATGCTGCAGGAACGGTTGAAGGGCGACGTCGATGTTGATTTCGCCACCGCCCGGCGTTTGTTCACGCTGATTTGCGTCTTGCACATCCGCGCCTAATTTTCCCGATTCTGACCTAAAATGGAGGCGAAATCGGGCAAAAATGGGCCAAATTTGCCGGAAAGGACTTGACCGGGAGAGCCAGTAAGCCCAATTTCTGCCTTCCGCCAACAACACAAGGAACTGACATGGCAAAAGAAGAACTTCTCGAATTCGAAGGGACCGTTACGGAACTCCTTCCGAACGCAATGTTTCGGGTCATTTTGGATAATGAGCACGAAATTCTCGCCCATACAGCGGGTAAAATGCGTAAACATAGGATTCGCGTTCTCGCCGGCGACCGCGTCAATGTTGAGATGACGCCGTATGATTTGACCAAAGGTCGGATTACGTTTCGGTTTAAATAGGCGCCAGATTCTCCGGCGTATCCTTAGCCCCCATGCCGGATTCCCAAAAATTGAACCTTATTTTAGCGTCGGCGTCTCCCAGGCGTCTGGAATTGCTGCGCCAAATCGGCGTGGAGCCGGACGCGGTGATGTCCACCGAGATCGATGAATCGGTCCTCCGGGACGAAACACCCCCACAGCTTGTTCGCCGTTTGGCCGAAGCCAAAGCCCTGGCGGCGGAAGTCGACACCGATGCGTTGGTCATCGGCGCCGATACGGTTGTCGCCTGCGGCACCCGGATATTGGGTAAGCCCGCCGACATCGAACAGGCGCGACAATACCTCAATCTTATTTCCGGTCGTCGTCACCGTGTGTATGGCGGTGTCTGTCTTGTCCGCGCCGGCAAAAAGATCTCGGCCAGGGTCGTGATGACAGCGGTGAAATTCAAACGCCTTTCCGCGCCGGAAATTGACGGCTATTTGGCGAGCGACGAATGGCAAGGCAAGGCCGGGGCCTATGCGATCCAGGGACGCGCCGGCGCCTTTGTGCAATCGATTACCGGATCCTATGCCAACGTCGTCGGCCTACCGCTTTATGAGACCCAGCAACTTCTACTCGGTGCAGGCTACAGGACTTAGGAGGGACCAGTGGCAGGCTGCTCTCTTTTCATCAATGTTATCCCCGGCGAAACCCGCATCGCCCTGACCGACGCCGAGGGTCAGTTGATGCAGCTGGCGATTGACCGCGACGGCGGCGGCCAAAAGAGGCCTGCGACCGAAAATATCTACCTCGGGCGCGTTCTCCAGGTCGTGCCCGGTCTGAACGCGGCCTTTGTCGATATCGGCGATACGACGCCCGGCTTCCTGAATGCCAACGATGCCTTGCCCCTACGGTTGCAAGGCACCAACAGGATCTCCGCCACAAAAATTTCTGATTGTGTGCACGAAGGTGAGGCCGTCGCCGTGCAGGTTCTAACCCCGCCGACCGGGGAGAAGGGAGCCAGGGTGTCCCGGCGCATTCGTCTCCGGGGGCGGAGTGTGGATTATTTGCCCGCCGAGCCAGATGATCCGGCGGCTTCCGGCGAGGCAGCTCATTTGCGGGAGCGATGGTCCGAAATCCAACCCCGCTTGGATCAAGCGACAGCGCCGAGCCTTATTGCGGCCGGGGCCGGGGCCTTGGAGGCGATCATCCGCGACCACGCCGATAAGGGCTGGGACCGTATCGTCATCGATAACCGCCGGTCCCTGCCGGTCGTGAAAGGATATCTCAGCCGGTATTGTCCTGACTTAATCGACCGCCTAGACCATGACGAGGCCGGCGGCGCGCTGTTTGAGCGGGAGGAATTGGAAGAACAGATCGATATGGCGCTGCAACCGCACTGCCCCTTGCCGGGCGGCGGGTCGATCATCATCGAGCCGACCGCGGCCCTGACCGCCATCGATGTTAATGCAGGGCCAGGGGCGGCGAATAATAACCCCGAAGTCTTGGCGACCGCCGTCAATCTAGACGCAACCCGGGAGTTGGCCCGGCAGTTACGGCTCCGGGACCTGGGCGGGCAGATCGTCATCGATTACCTGCCGATGCGGAAAAAGGCGAACCGGAAAAAGGTTCTGGATGCGTTGCGCTCCGGCCAGGCCGACGACAGCGCCGAGGCTTATGTCGCCGGCTTTACCCAGTTGGGCTTGGTCGAAATGACCCGGCATCGGCAGGGCATTTCCCTGGCCGAGGTCTTGGCCGCGCCCGGTGGCGGCGGCAAATCCGCGCTGACCATCGCTTACGATATCATTCGGGCACTGATCAAAGAGAGTTTCCACTCGAACCCGAACGGCAAAGTTACGGCATCGCCGGCGGTCATCAATGTGTTAAAGAATGACGTTGCGGGGTCGTTGCAGGAAGTACAGTTGAAGGTCGGCGCTGTTTCCCTCGAGGCCGATCCGATGTTGAATAACGACGCGTTCCGAATTGGGCCAACGGCTTAGCGGGTGAGGAGACGAAAGCGATGACAGGACCCAGCAACGGCAATAAACCTAAAACTAAATGTCCGAATTGCGGTGATCCGACCGAGTATAAATACCGGCCGTTCTGCTCCAAA
>JAQCKY010000097.1 GCA_027592155.1 Pseudomonadota bacterium | reverse complement strand
GGAAACCACGGCGTGACGGCACAAGGCGTGTCGGCCTTTCCGCCCGAGGTGACGGCCCAGATGGTCGGCAATTTCCAGGCCGGGGGTGCGGCGATCAATCAGCTCTGCACCCTGCAGGGCTTCGATCTCAAGGTCTTGGACGCGGGCGTCGAAACGCCGACCAAGGATTTCTCAGTCGAGCCCGCAATGTCCGAGGACGAATTCGTCGAAGCCTTCACGCTCGGCTACGACGCCGTCGATAAAAGCTGGCAGGTCTTGTGCCTGGGCGAGATGGGTATCGGCAATACGACTTCCGCCGCCGCCATCTGCCTCGGCCTGTTCGACGGCGACGCCGCCGACTGGACCGGCCCCGGCACCGGCGTGACCGGATCGGCTTTGGCCCATAAAGCGCGAATCGTCGCCGAGGCGGTCGCCAAACACCGCCCGGATATCACGGACGGTTTGGACGTCCTGCGCTGCGTCGGCGGCAAGGAACTCGTCGCCATCGCCGGCGCGGTACTCGCGGCCCGGGAAGCGCGCATCTTGGTTATCTTGGATGGTTATACCTGCACAGCGGCGGCGGCGGCGCTCCGCTCGGTCAAGATGGGCGCCCTCAATCATTGCGTCATCGGCCATCAATCGGCCGAACCGGGCCATCAATTGCTTCTCCAACAATTGGGCGAGGAGCCGCTCTTGTCGCTCAATATGAGGTTGGGGGAAGGGACCGGCGCGGCCCTGGCGGTCGGGGTGCTGCGCGGCGCGCTCGCCTGCCATAACGGCATGGCGACCTTCGAAGACGCGGGCGTCTCAAATAAAGATTAGTGGCAGGGAAAGCCGAAGGCGTGGCGCGAGTCATGCGCGGCGTTATGCAGGGTGAGCGGGTTGGCATATGTCGTGCCCCACACCAACAACGCACCGAAGGCGATAACCAGAAAAGCCGCAGTCTTCTTTTTGCGGTCACCGGCAAGCGCAATGGTTTGATCTGTGGTTGCGGTCGAAACGGAGGACTGAACTGTCATGACACTCACTATGGCTGCCTATTCATTTGGATCGAACCGCGTTCCCTCGTCACACCAAGATCATGCGAGACAATGTGATCCAATAGATTAGGATAATACCGATTTTGGAATCCCGCCGTCAACGGCGGAGAATAACGGGGGTTATGTAGAACATCACTGTTAAGATCGATTCTATCACTTTTTATTTCCAATCACCCGGCATGTAAAAAATGCCAGAACATGGAAAGCATGCATTGTGGCGAATCGCATTGCCGTAAAGGTGGTTTTTTTAAGAATACTGAAAATCAGCGATTTTTCGTATCCTCAGCGACACTTGTACGGTTCTCGACATTTAATCATTTGTTAGGTGCCTGACCCCTAGGTTTTCCATATTGGAGGGATTCCTGTATGATTACTGGAATATTCAACTTTGCTTTGCGGTGGATATGGCTAAACCGGGGAACCCTCGAAAAGAGATTTTGCAGAAGGCCGAAAATATAAAGGCCCTTGAGCAGGAAGAGGAGGCGCGCCGGCGCCGGATGAAGATCCGGCAAGAGCGTGAAGCACGCGCGCGTGCGGATCAGGCCCGGGCGCGCGCGGAAGTCGAGAAAAAGAAGGCCGGCCGGGCCCTCAAACTCGCCGGTTTATGGATCGGGCTGATCATCGTCATATTTTTCGCCGCCGTCTGGTTCTCCCCCGATTTTGTCAATTGGCTGCATGATATGGTGAACTGACCCGGCCGTTTTCGCCGGCCGGTTACGTTCCTGTGCCGCTCTCCCGTTACACCGTTGACAGTCTGCGCCTCGCCACCTATGTTTCCGCCGGTCCACAAGCGTGGGCCTTACTATTTGTATTTGTCTGGATGTGCGTTATGAAGGTTCTACACTCATTGAAGTCGGCAAAGCTCAGAGAGCGTGGCTGCAGAATTGTGCGCCGCCGGGGCCGGGTCTATGTCATCAATAAGCGCAACCCTCGTTTCAAGGCGCGCCAAGGCTAAGCTCAATTCATATTTGAGTTGAGTTCTAGACCGCGCTTTTAGCGCGGTTTTTCTTTTTTAAAACCCGATTTGCCCATAAGCTGGCCGTCCTGCGCCGTCCCCGATAGGAGAGCTCGCCCGTGAAAATGCCGGTCGCCGATCAGGCCGTTATCGCGCGTCGCAATGACATCGCCGCCGCCCTGCGCGAATTGGTGCCGGCCGGTGTGACCGCTGATTCCGTAATCACATAATTATCTTTATATGACCCTTACGAGTGCGACGGACTGTCCGCCTACCGCCAGCTCCCGATGATTGTCGTGCTGCCGGAAACGACCCAACAGGTCGCCGACGTGCTGCGTTATTGCAGCGATAACGGCATCAAAGTTGTCGCGCGGGGCTCGGGCACATCTCTCTCCGGCGGCGCGCTGCCCTTGGCGGATGCGGTGATGCTCGGCCTCGGCCGGTTCAACCGCATCACCGAGATCGATTACGAGAACCGCTGTGTGGTGGCGCAAGCGGGTGTCGCCAATCTGGCAATCTCCCATGCCGTCGCGGCTGAGGGGTTTTATTATGCGCCCGACCCGTCGAGCCAGATCGCCTGTTCCATCGGCGGCAACGTGGCCGAAAATTCCGGCGGGGTTCACTGTTTGAAATACGGCCTGACGACGAACAATGTGCTGGGCGTCGAATTCGTCACGGTCACCGGCGAGATCATCCGCCTCGGCGGAAAATTTCAAGACGCGAACGGTTACGATCTGCTGGGCTTGATCACCGGATCGGAAGGCCTGTTGGGCGTGGTGACCGAGGTCACCGTCCGCATTCTCCGCAAGCCCGAGACCGCCCGGGCGTTGCTGATCGGATTTCCCACCACCACTGCCGCCGCCGATTGTGTGGGCGCGGTCATCGGGGCCGGCATCATTCCGGGCGGCATGGAGATGATGGACCGCCCGGCCATCCACGCGGCGGAGGAATTTGTGCACGCCGGGTATCCCCTGGATGTCGAGGCCCTGCTGATTGTTGAACTGGATGGCCCGCAAGCCGAGGTCGATTACTTGGTCACGCGGGTGAGTGAAATCGCAGAGGAACTCGGCGCCGTCAGCATTCGTCTGAGCGAGTCGGAGCAGGAACGGGAGAGCTTCTGGGCGGGCCGGAAGAATGCCTTCCCGGCCATCGGCCGCATCAGCCCCGATTATTATTGCATGGACGGCACCATCCCCCGCGGCAAGCTGCCCGAGGTTCTCGCGCGTATGGCGGAAATGTCGGAGAAATATGATCTGCGCGTCGCCAACGTCTTTCATGCCGGCGACGGCAATCTGCATCCGCTTATCCTCTATGATGCCAACCTTCCGGGGCAGCTTGAAGCGGCCGAGAATTTTGGCGCCGAGATCCTCAAGCTCTGCGTCGAGGTCGGCGGCGTGCTCACCGGTGAGCACGGGGTCGGTGTCGAAAAGCGCGACCTGATGGGCGAGATGTTCACAGAGGTCGACCTCAATCAGCAGCAGCGGGTGAAATGCTCTTTCGATCCGGACTCATTGCTCAATCCCGGCAAGGTCTTCCCGACCCTGCACCGCTGCGCCGAGCTTGGGCGCGTCCATGTGCATGATGGCAAAACCCGGTTCCCAGAGTTGCCGAGGTTCTAAGTGAGCGACACGCTTTCTCCGACCACCACCGATGAGGTGCTCGACACCGTTCGCGCCGCCATCGCCGACGAAGCGCCGTTGCAGGTTCTGGGGCGCGGCACCAAAGCAGCGCTCGGCCGCCCCGTTGCGGCGCCCCGCACAATCCAACTCTCCGGCCTCTCCGGCATTGCCTATTACGAGCCGCGGGAATTGGTGCTGACCGCCGCCGCCGGCACCCCGCTGGCCGAGATCGAGGCGGCATTGCAGGCCGAGGGGCAGCATCTGCCTTTCGAGCCCTGTAATCTCGACCGTCTCCTGGGCGGTGAGCCGGATGCCGGAACTTTGGGTGGCGCGATTTCCGCCAACCTCTCCGGCCCCCGGCGTTTCTATGCCGGCGGTGCCCGGGACCATTTTCTCGGCTTTGAAGCCGTCAGCGGCCGGGGCGAGATCTTTAAATCCGGCGGGCGGGTCATCAAAAATGTCACCGGCTTCGATCTCTCCAAACTGATCGCTGGCTCCTTCGGGACGCTGGGCATCATGACCGAGGTCTCCCTCAAAGTGCTGCCCGCGCCGGAAACCACCCGCACATTATTGTTGCCGGGCGACGATCTGGCGGCGGCGTGCCAATATCTCTCGGCGGCGCTGAAAAGCCCCCACGCCGTCAATGGCGCGGCCCACCTTCCGGCGGCTGCCGCCGGGCGCTCCACCGTCGGTTATGTCGCGGGCATGCGAAGCGGCGTCACCGCGCTGCGGGTCGAGGGTCACCGCCCCTCCGTTGAGGCCCGCCTCGCCGGGCTCAGGACGTTGTTCCAAGACATCGATCAAACCGAAGAGCTCCACAGCCATAACTCGGCCAAGCTCTGGCGGGAAATCGGCAAGGGGACGTTACTGACCCAAAATCCGGAGTCGCAAGTCTGGCGGCTATCGCTGCCGCCGACCAACGCCGCTTCGGCGATCGGCGCGCTGTCGGAACAAATGGATATCGAATTCTCCGCCGATTGGGGCGGCGGTCTGTTGTGGATCGCCATCCCGGCTCAGGCGGACGCGGCCCAGGCGGCGATGTTCAAGGCCACCGAGCAATATGGCGGGCACGCCACGCTGATCCGGGCCGATGAAACGGTGAGGGCGGCGGTTCCGGTCTTCCAGCCGCTATCCCCGCCGTTGATGGACATCACCGGGCGCCTCAAGGGCAATTTCGACCCCCACCGGATTCTGAACCCCGGCAAAATGTACAAAGACGTCTGAGCCAACAGAGTATGCAGACAAACTTTACCGACATACAAAGAGATGATCCTCAGATCCAGGTGATGGACGAGAATCTGCGGAAATGCGTCCATTGCGGTTTTTGCCTCACCGCCTGTCCGACCTACAATCTGCTCGGCGATGAGCGGGACAGCCCGCGCGGCCGCATCTATCTGATCAAAGAGATGCTGGAGGACGGCGGCGCCATTTCTGATGAGGTGGTGCCCCATATCGACCGCTGTCTTTCCTGCCTCGCCTGCAAAACCGCCTGTCCGTCCGGGGTGGATTATCAGCGCCTGATCGATCACGCCCGGGTCCACATCGAAGAACATTACCAGCGCCCCTGGTTCGAGCGGCTGGTGCGCAGGCTGATTGCCGGTTTGATCCCCCATCCCGGACGCTTTCGCCTGGCCTTGCGGCTGGCGGCACTCGCCCGGCCCTTTACCGGGCTCCTCGGCGAACGCCTCTCTCACCTCGTCGCCATGGCCCCCAAATCCGTCCCGGCGCCGAGCGACATGGACCGTCCCCAGATTTTCCCGGCAGCGGGCGAAACCAAAATGCGGGTTGCCCTTCTGACGGGCTGCGCGCAACAGGTCCTTCGCCCCTCGATCAATGAGGCAACCATCCGCCTGCTGACCCGGCTCGGCTGCGAGGTCGTGGTCGGTGTGGGGGCGGGGTGTTGCGGCGCGCTGGTCCATCATATGGGCCAAGAATCGGAGGCCCGAAAATCCGCGCAGGCCAACATCGAGAGCTGGCTGAAAATCGCTGACGAGAATGGTCTCGACGCCGTCGTCGCCAACGCTTCCGGCTGCGGCACCATGATCAAGGATTACGGCTTCCTGTTCGCCGAGGACGCGGTCTGGCGCGACCGGGCCGAGAAGGTCGCCGGATTATCCCGCGACGTGACGGAGATCGTCACCGCGCTCGGCCTCAGCGCGGTAAGCGGCGAGCCCTTGCCCACCGTCGCCTACCACGAGGCCTGTTCGCTGGCCAACGGGCAGGGCGTGACGGCGGAGCCCCGAAATCTTTTGAAGGCCGCGGGCTTCACCGTGCGCGACATCCCCGACGGCGGCCAATGTTGCGGCTCGGCCGGGACCTATAATCTCCTCCAGCCGACCCTCGCCAACCTCTTGAAAGACCAGAAAATCGCCGCCATAGATTTGCTGCAGCCGGAGGTCATCGCCACCGGCAATATCGGCTGTCTGACCCAACTGGCGGGCGGCACGACCCTGCCGGTTCTGCACACCGTCGAACTATTGGACTGGGCAACCGGGGGGCCGAACCCGATCGGCTGACCATCGGATAGCCGCCGGAATGATTATTTTGTGATTGGGAATGTTTCCAAGACGGGGCAGAATAAAAGTCATGACCAGAATTTCCCTCACCCTCATCGCCTTTGTCTTGTTTGTCTCGGCCTCTGTCTCCACCGCGGCAATGGCCGGGCAGGATGACAAGCGGCTGGATGGGCTGTTCCGCTTGCTGCAATCGGTGAAAACCGAGACCGAAGCGCGCGGCATCGAAGCGGCGATTTGGCAGCTTTGGATCGAGAACAAGGATCAGCTGGTGGCGGGCGCCATGGAGCGGGGCACCGTCTCGATGCAGCGCGGCGAGTTGAACGAAGCCTTGGAATCCTTCGACGCGGTCACCCGCGCCGCTCCCGACTTCGCCGAGGGCTGGAACAAACGCGCGACGGTGCTCTATCTGATGCGCGACTTCGACGGCTCGGTCCGCGACATCGCCCGGACCCTGAAGCTGGAGCCCCGTCATTTCGGCGCGCTCTCGGGCCTCGGTCTGATCAACGCCGCGATCGGCCGCACCGACGCGGCGATCAAGGCTTACGAAAAAGCCCTCGCGATCCATCCCCACCAATCCAACCTCCGCCGGACGGTCAAGCGGTTGCGTCGTCTGCTGAAGGGCGAAGAGACTTAGTCTCAGTCGGCGTCTTCGTGTGAGCGCCTAATACCCCAACGTCCCGAACACGCCCGGGGCGGAGGCGAGGCCTTGGCTCGCAATCACCATGTTTTCGACGAGGCCTTGGTTGCCTTGGGCGATCAGGTTGATATTGTTCAGCGCCAGGCGGAGCTTGAGATCCGCCGCCGCGATTTCCGCCTGATTTTCATCGAGCTGTTTTTCGATCAGCCCGTCGACCTCGTCTTCGAGGTTGGCGATCTGCGTCGTCACAGAATTGGCGCGGCCTTCGACCAGGGTTGCCTGCGCCTTGATGTATGAGCCTTGGCTGGCCACCGTCGCGAGGGCGGCGTCGATGTCGACAATCGCCTGGGTGACATCCGCGTCGGAGGCAAAATCGTTATAGAACTCGCTTTTCAACAACCCGATCCCGGCGCGGTTGACGGTGCCGGTCAAGGACCCGGACCCGCCGAATGTCACGGCGCCGGTGTCGTGATCGAAACTGGTGATGGTCAGGTCGGTGGTGGAAATCTCGTTGCCGGTCGGCAGTCCGGTGCCGTCGGCGGCATATTGTACAAAGACCCCGCGGTTCTCGTCTTCATGCCAGAGAAAGCCGCTGGCATCTTCGACGACAAAATCCGCCCCCAAAAAGGCGCCTTCGACTCGGACCGATCCGCCGTTGGGGCTGACTTTGGCGTAGAGATCGTCGGTTTTGAATTCGGGGATATCGGCGCTGCCGATTAAATTGGTCGGAATA
>JAQCKY010000096.1 GCA_027592155.1 Pseudomonadota bacterium | reverse complement strand
TGGTAGCCGTTGTCATACCAATCGGCGAAATCGGGACTGGCGTTTTCCGGTGCGACGGTGGGTACCCAACCAGGGCCGGGGGTCGCCTTTTCGGTGCGAACCCGGGGCGGTTCGCCGACGACCGGTTCCGGCAGGGAGATCTGCGGCAAACCGATAGCGAAGGCGAAGGCATCCATGGCCTGGGTTTCGATGGCGACGGAGATGATTTCGACAAATTCGTCTTCGAGCATGCCCGCGCTGAGGGCTTCGTCGAACACCCGGCCGGTCATGCGGCCGGAATCCCGGGTGGTGAAATGGATGAGGTCGATCCAGGCGGTGTCGAGACCGGTACCGCTCGTATGATCGGGCCCCGGTGTAAACGGCGAGAGCGATGCTTTGCGGGCCACGCAGGCGGGACAGTTCCAGGAGTCGCGCGTCGCTTGGGCCACGGCGAGGCGTTGGGCGCCAGTCAGCCATTCGCCGGGTTCGGCGAGGCGTTGCCAGGTAAGATCAAGCGCCGCGATGAGATCGGCTCTCGGCGCGAGATTTGCGTTCTTTAACGCGGATGAAAATGCAGTCGACATAAGCTAAACGCTAGAAATGCCACCGAGATCTGTCAATTCGACCGAATTCAATTATCACATAGTGATAATCAATTATCAGGGGCGGCTCATCCGGAATATCGACTCGGGCTCTATCACGGCGAAGTCGAGATAACCCAGCCGCGCGACGGGGCGGATCTTGGCGATGTCGATGATGCCGTCGGTGATGATATCGTCAGCGACATGCACACCGACGACTTGGCCGATCACCACATGATTGGGCTGGCCGGTCGATGATTTAGGCAGCCTCACGGTCTCCAGATGTTTGCATTCCAGGGCGATGGGCGCGGCGGCGACCCGGGGTGGGGCGACGTTGTTGCACGGGGCGGGCTCCAACCCGGCCTCCGCCAGTTCGTCGTAGCTCGCCGGCTCATGGATTGAGGTCGCGTTCATCTGTTCCCGGAGATCGTAGGAGCACAGGTTGAAAACGAATTCGCCGGTGGCCTCGACATTGGCGATGGAGTCTTTGATCTCCTTGGTTCCCGGCTTGAAGCCGTTGGGGCAGTACATCACGCAAGGTGGATCGCCGGTCAATTCATTGAAGAAGCTGAAGGGCGCTAGGTTGACCACGCCGTCACTGCCGATGGTCGATATCCAACCGACCGGGCGGGGCACCACAAGAGCGGTATAGACCGAGTGGGTAAAGGGGGCGGGCTTCATGCCGTCGGTGCGGGGATCGAAAAACATCGGGGCTCCTTGAGAGTAACACATGTAGCGGATTGTTCGTTAGAGCGGATTCCATACCGGTCAGTCAACAAAGCCGTTGACCTAAAGGGGCTGTATCCCTTTAATCCGCCGCGGAAGGGAACCGTGTCCGGTGATGCGGCTGGTCTTCAAAACCAGTGAAGGCTGTAAGACAGTCTTAGTGGGTTCGACTCCCACTCTCTTCCGCCAGCCTTCGCACAGGTTTCGAACTTGGGCTACGGCTGGCAAGCCAGCCAAGAGACGTGATCAGCAAAGGCTGTCCGCCGTAGCCTTGGCGAAGGTGGGCTTTAAATGAAGTACGTATATCTGATTAGATCTGTGTCACATCCGGTCGAACGTTATGTAGGACTGACATCGGTTGTAGCCAAACGAATTGAAGCACATAACGCCGTTCGATCGATCCACACGGCAAAATTCAGACCCTGGTCGTTAGTTTCGTATTTTGCGTTCGAGAATGAAGATCGCGCTGTCGAATTCGAAAAATATTTGAAGTCCGGTTCGTGTCGTGCATTTGCAAATCGGCCTCTTTGGTAAACCAAACCGAATCCCGCGATATTCGCTGCTCCGCTCGTTTCGAGGGCTCGGTGTGTTGATTTTTGGCTGAAACAGACTAATTCTGGTGAAATGTAAATCGCCTGACAGGCCCCCAGAAATATAGGATGAACACAGATGGATGAAGTAGCCCCTTACGCCCCGGCGCGGGTCTGGACGTTAGACGAAGAGAACGGCGGAAAGTTCGCTAAGACCAACCGGCCGATTGCCGGCCCCACTCATGACAAAGAACTGCCGGTCGGAAAGCATCCGCTCCAGCTTCACTCTTTAGCGACGCCCAATGGGGTCAAGGTCACGATCATGCTGGAGGAGCTCTTGGCCGCCGGTCATAGCGGCGCGGAGTATGATGCATATTTGATCGATATTGGCGAGGGGGATCAGTTCGGGAGTGGATTTGTCGATATTAATCCGAACTCCAAAATTCCTGCGCTGATGGACCGCAGTGGCGACACACCGGTGCGGGTCTTTGAGTCCGGCGCGATTCTTCTCTATCTCGCGGAGAAATTCGGTGCCTTTATCCCTACCGATCCGATTGCCCGGACGGAGTGCATGTCCTGGGTGTTTTGGCAGATGGGCAGCGCGCCCTATCTCGGCGGCGGGTTTGGGCATTTCTATCACTATGCGCCGGTAAAGATTAAATACGCAGTTGATCGGTTCGCCATGGAGACCAAACGTCAGCTGGACGTGCTCGACCGCCATCTGGCCGATCACCACTATATGAGCGGCGATGACTATTCGATTGCCGATATCGCGATTTGGCCTTGGTACGGTCTTCTGGCTCTCGGCAAAATATATGAAGCCGGTGAGTTTCTCGACGTCGAGACCTACAAAAATGTCCAGCGCTGGACGCGGGAAATTGGCAATCGGGAGGCCGTCAAACGCGGCCGGATGGTTAATCGAACCTCAGGTGAACCGGAAGAGCAAATCCGTGAACGCCATGACGAAAGCGACTTCGACGGCAAGACCGGGGTGTTGATCTGAGTAATGGCTTCATTGTGGCATATAATATGCGTCATCTTGCCTAAGATTGCTTGCTACCTGAATTATTAATCTTTATGACAAGAATTACGCGCATATTATTGACATCACGGTCCCGTGTGGTGCACAAGAGCGGTAGTCCGTGTGGGGACGCAAAAAAAATTTCTTGAAGGGGAATTCATGATGAAGTCTATCATTGCTGGTGCTGCACTCGTCGTTGCGGCGACATTCGTAGGGTTAACGCCCGCCAACGCGGCAAATGTAACGCCCGATGTAATATTTGGTTCCGGTAACGCAAATGGTTCCTTCACTGTCGGAACTGGAATAGCACTCGGCGGAACCGTTGAGATTGGGCTACGGGCTAAAAACCGTTTCCCGGCAGCTAATCAGTTTAACTATGACGGCACTAAAACTTATACATTTCCTGCCGGAGAAGGATCGCCCGGTCGTTCGATCTGGAACTTCGAGTGGTCGGGTGAATACTGACACCAACGGCGAATCTGATTTGAAGGTTAGTGATTTTACCTATGAATTGCGTCTAGATGTAGATCCCGGGGCGGGGACAGATTTCAACCCTTTGGCCGCTGGATTCGGGCTAGACCCGTTCGATCCTATCATTCCGGGTGTAATTACCGAATGGGATCATGCGTTCGGGAATAACGGTACCGGCAATGGTGGTGGAACCACCAAAGATGATGTTGGTGCCCCTAGCTATGCGGACCTTCTGACGAGCAACAACGTTGTTCAGAACTCATGGGCGTACGCGTTTTTCCCGTTTATCGCGGTAATAGATCCAAACCAAGCGGGTATATATACCATTGAATTAGAAGCCTTCCTCAGTGGAGCGAGTGTTGCGTCATCAAGCATTGACGTCGTGGTTAGTGCGGTTCCGGTACCGGCTGCACTTCCGTTGTTTCTCTCGGGTTTGCTTGGACTGGGGATCATCGCGCGCCGCCGTCGTAAGGTGCTCGCCTAATACCAATTCTAATTTAACGATATACGAAGAACAGCGGCTCTTTGGGCCGCTGTTTTTTTGCCTATTCGGCTTTGTTTTCGCCCGTGCGGCTCAGCGGCATGGTGTATTGCAGCTGCATGTCCCAGGGGAAGAAGACCCAGGTTTTCTGGGCGACTTCATGGACGAAACTATCGACGAATTCCATGCCCTCCGGTTTGGCGTATACCGTCGCGACATGGCTTGCCGGCAGAAGGGATTTTGCCACTTTCATCGTGGTGCCGGTGTCGACCAAGTCATCGACCAGCAGCCAACCGGCG
Source organism: Pseudomonadota bacterium (assembly GCA_027592155.1). GTDB lineage: Bacteria > Pseudomonadota > Alphaproteobacteria > Rhodospirillales > UBA2165 > JAQCKY01. The sequence continues at coordinate 3,492 of JAQCKY010000096.1, read as the reverse complement.
CCGCCATCGGCGCAGGCCTCTTCGGGTTTTTTGATGATGTTGACCTCGCCCATATCCTGTTCGTCATAGGTGGCGATACAAAGGCTGTCGACATAACGAAGTTCAAGTTCCCGGGCGAGGATGGTGGCCGGCACCAATCCCCCCCGGCTGATGCCGACGATCCCTTTCCACGGGCCCAACTCCAACAGATTGCACACCAGGACGCGGGTGTCACGGTGGACTTCGTCCCAGGTAACGATGCGCTCTCCGGGGTCGAGCTGTTCAGCAGCCATCGGTGCTGACTTCGCTAGAGCGCGGCCAAGTCGGCGAGCACCTGATCCGGATGGTCGGCCGGGGCAACGGTTTCGTAAGCCTTCGCGACGGTACCGTCCGGGGCTATCAATACGGATACCCGGCTGGAGCGTGGGGAGTCGGCTTCTGCGGCGCCATAAGCAACTGACATCGCGCCATCCTGATCGCTGAGCAGGTCATAGGGGAAGCTGAACTTATCCCGGAAGGCCTTGTTGTCGTCAGGGCTGTCATAGCTGACGCCCAGAATGACGGTGTTTTTATCTTTGAAGTCTTGGATTCGATCACGGAACCCGTTGCCTTCGATGGTTCAGCCAGGGGTATCGGCTTTGGGATACCACCACAAGAGGACATACATCCCCGATTGTTGATCTAGGCTGACGGCGGAACCGTCCTGGTTTGGAAGACTGAACGCCGGCGCTTGATCGCCGGTTCCGATGAGTGCCATGAATTGCTCCTGGTTATATTCGTCTTACGTCGGAATTACCGGCAGCGTAGCGTAGCGACCGGCGCCATGAAAAGCCCCACGGTTCAGTTATTTATTTTATTTCATGCACGAGAGCCTTTGGGGATGAATTTCTATCCTATTCCGCGTTGTAACAGCCGTATCCATCCAATAGGCTTTGCGCTCATTGCATTGTTTGCGGAGGCCGTTGCCAATGACATACCAACCCGCTTCGTCGGCGTTATCCCATATCAAGGTGCTTGATCTGACCCGGGCGAGATCCGGGCCGACGGCGGCACGACAGATGGCCGATTGGGGCGCGCAGGTCACCAAAGTTGAGATGCCGGGCGATGGGCAGTATGCTGATTTTTCGGCACGCCACAGCCCCGATTTTCAGAACCTGCATCGTAACAAACGTTCGATCACGCTGGATCTGAAGAATCCTAAAGGCTTGGAAGTTTTCAAAACGATGGTGGCGGAGAATGATGTCATCATTGAGAACTATCGCCCGGATGTGAAATTCCGCCTCGGCATCGATTATGAAAGCCTCAAGGAAGTTAACCCCAGGCTGGTGTATGCAAGCATCTCGGGCTTCGGTCAGGATGGTCCTTACGTCAAGCGGCCGGGGCTGGACCCGATCATCCAGGGAATGGGTGGCCATATGATGGTGACCGGTGAGCCGGGCAGGGGGCCGATGCGCTCAGGCGCGGCGGTCTCCGATATGACGGCGGGCCTGCTTGCGGCGAACGGCATTTGCGTCGCGCTGTTGGAGCGGGAGAAATCCGGTGAGGGGCAGTGGATCCATACCTCGCTTATCGAAGCTATGATCTTCCTGCTGGATTTCCAATCGGCCCGTTGGACGATGAAGAAGGAACTGCCCAAACAGGCCGGCAATAACCATCCGACGAATGCACCGACCGGCGTTTTCAAGACCAAGAACGGTTATGTCACCATCGCACCGATGACGGCGATGTGGGACAAATTTTGCAAGGCGCTCGGGGCTGATGATATGGCGGGTAAACCGGAATATGCCGATGCCGATCTTCGGCGTGAAAATCGGGAGGCGCTGAATGAAGAGATATCCGCCTACACCGCACATAAAGAGACGCTCGAGTGGGTCGACCTGATGAACGAGGTCGGTATTCCTTGCGGTCCGATTTATACCCTGGAAGAAACCTTCGCCGATCCACAGGTCGAGCATCTTGGCATCGCGCAGACCGTGGTGTCGGAGACCTTAGGGCCGACGACGCTCGTCGGTCAGCCGATCCATATGAGCCAGACGCCCAACCAGATGGTGAGTGCGGCGCCGGAGTTCGGCGAGCAGACCGATGCGATCCTCGCCGAATATGGATATTCGGCGGATGAAATTCGCAGCTTACACGAAGAAGAGGTCCTTTGACCTTAGAATCTCGGCGAAACCTTGGAGAGACGCGCTATGGATACCGTTACCACCGACAAGATTATCGCAAAAAAAGAGGGCGCGATTGGCTGGCTGCTCTATAACAATCCCGACCGGCATAACGCTATTTCGCTGGACATGGCGGCCGCCGGAACAGCCGTCATTAAACAATATGCCGAAGATGACGAGGTCCGAGTGATCGCCTTGCGGGGCGTCGGTGGCAAGGCATTTGTTTCCGGTGCCGATATTTCCGAATTCGAGAAACGCCGCGCCAATGCCGATCTGGCCAAGGAATATGCGGCCGTTTCGTCCGGCATGTTTCGTGGGGTTCGAGGGGTTGAAAAACCGACTGTCGCGGTCATCGAGGGCATCTGCATGGGGGGCGGTTTAGGACTATCCTGTGCCTGCGATCTGCGCATATGCACCGATGATTCGGTATTTGCCATTCCCGCCGGACGGCTGGGGATTGGTTACGGACAGGATATGACGCAATGGGTCATCGATGCGGTCGGGCCCGCGAATGCCAAGGAGATACTGCTGACCGCGCGGCGTTATACGCCCGAGGAGGCTTATCATATGGGCTTGGTGCACAAAGTAGCGCCCCGGGACGGATTTGACGACTTCGCCGCTGAATATTTGGGCCGGATTGCCGATAACGCGCCGCTGTCCCTTAAAGCCGCGAAACTGACAATCAATGACATCGCCAACGGTCTCGGGGATGCCGATAACGCGGCCCTCGATGCGTTGGTTGCCGCTTGCGCCAACAGCGACGACTACAAAGAAGGGCGCACGGCATTTATGGAAAAACGCCGCCCGGCCTTCAAAGGTAAATAGGGGACGCGCTAGCGTTCCCGGAGTGCGCTGTTGGCGGAGTTCAGGAACGGATCGATTATATATTCGAGAACCGTTCTCTCGCCGGTATGGATCGATGCGCTGACCTGCATGCCCGGGAAGAGATTATATTTGAGTGACCCGCGCTTGAAGTGATTACGCTCGGTCTCGATGCGGACGCGATAGAAGGGCACACCGTCCTGTGACACCAAGGTATCGGGACTGACGGCCAGGACCTTGCCTTCAAGGCTGTCGAAACGCATTGCGTCCGACGAGGCTAGTTTTACCAGGACCCGCTGCCCCGCCTGGACGAAGCCGATGTCCTGGGTCGGGAGTTTCGCCTCGATCACCAAACGATCACCGACGGGGACGATGTCCACCACCGGATCACCGGGCCGTAACACGCCGCCGATTGTCACGACGTAGAGGGATTTGACCAACCCGTCGACCGGAGACCGTAGAACTGTGCGGCTCAAGCTGTCTTGGAACTTGGCCAGGCGACGGCTATCGCGAGAGCGCGCAAAGCTGG
>JAQCKY010000095.1 GCA_027592155.1 Pseudomonadota bacterium | reverse complement strand
CCCGTCGATCCGGACGTATAGAGAATGAACAGCGGATCTTCGGCGTTCATTTCTTCCGGCGGGCAATCGGTGGATGCCGCCGCGCAGACCTCGTGATACCAGCAGTCCCGTTTGTCGTCCCAATCGATATCGCCGCCCGTGCGTTTGACGACGATCACCGAATGCACGCTCGGGCATTGGGCGACGGCGGCGTCGGTGTTTGCTTTCAAGGGGATCGGTTTGCCGCCGCGCAGGCCTTCATCGGCGGTGATCACGCAGACGGAATCGCCGTTATGGATACGCCCGGCCAGCGCGTCCGGCGAGAAGCCGCCAAAGACCACCGAATGCATCGCCCCGATCCGCACGCAAGCCAGCATCGCCACGGCAGCTTCCGGCACCATCGGCATATAAATCGTGACGATGTCGCCTTTTTTGACGCCGCGCGCCTTCAAGGCATTGCCGAGGCGGGACACTTCTTCGTGGAGTTGTTTGTAGGTGATGGTTTTGGTTTCGCCCTTGGGATCATCGGGCTCCCAAATGATGGCGGTCTGATCGCCCCGCGTATCCAGATGCCGGTCGACGCAGTTGGCGCAGGCGTTCAGCGCGCCGTCTTCGTACCAGCGGATTTTTACATCGCCGGTATAGTCCGTATCCTTGATCTTGCTGTAAGGCTTGATCCAATCGATGCGTTTGCCTTCATCGGCCCAGAAGCCCTCCGGGTCGTCGACGGAGCGCTGATACATCTCCAGATATTTGGCGTTGTCGATCCAGGCGCTCTTGGCGAGGCCCTCCGGAACCGGATAGGTGTGAACATCGGACATGGCAGCGCAAGCCTCCCTCGTACGAAAACGGTTGATTGGTTATATCTGGAATTATCGCCAATTCAGCCTTGAAGACAAGCGGCGCCCTTTATCCTTGGACGTAAACCTTGCCGTCTTCGATCAGTGCGTCGACCGGCTTGAGGGATTGGCCGATGCAAGGGCCTTGCACACAATAGCCGTCCTCAATGCGGAAATGGGCACCATGATTGACGCAGTTGATGTGGGACCGGTCCAGCGTCAGGAAATAGCCGGGGCGTAATTCCAGGGGCGCGCCGATATGGGGGCAGGAATTGATATAGGCAAACACTATCTCGCCCTTGCGCACCAGCACCAGGGAGCGTTCACGCCCGCCGATGTCGGCCTTACCGCCGGCGCTCTCCCCGTCTTCGATATCGTCGAGGCCGCAGATCAGTTGGCGCTCACCGCTCATGATGCCGACTTCTCACGTTCGGCCTTCCACCCTGTTGGTTCCAGCCCCGCCGGGATCATATGGCATTCATCCCAAACCTGTTTGGGAAAAGGCTCGCCTTTTTGTTCCTCGCCATCCTTCAGTGACTGCTCAACATGCGGCATGCCGCGTGCCAGCACCTCCCACATTTCCCTGCCGAGGGGGAGAAGCTCTGGGACATTGAGGCAGCGCATCGACAGAGAGAGCACCACCGCCCCGACCGCGTCGGTCGGCTGGCCCATTTTATTGAATTGCTTGGCGAGCTTGTTGAGCGCCATCTGGTATTTGCCGAGCTCGTTGATGGTCGGGCTGATCTTGCCGGTAAAGAGGTCGACCGGGAGATATTTTTCCTTTTCCATATTGACCCGGATGACGGTGGCAACGGCAAGCACGATACCCATGTCCTCATCCGTCATCCCCCGCAGCCCGTCATTGAAGCGGGTGACTTCCTTACGGCCGGAATTCAGCGCTTGGTCGCGCATGAAATTCTGGATCTTCTTTAACATCGCGAAATCCCGATATCCCAATGAGCGCTTAAGGCTTAACGCCTGCCAATTTGCAGATGACCTTCCAGGCCTTGGCGTCGATGGGCACGACCGACAGACGGGTGTGGCGCACGATCAAAAGGTGATTGAGACGTTCATCAGCTTTGATGTCGGCGAGGGTCACCGGCGTCTCGACCGGATAGAGCGCCTTGAAATCCACCCTCCCGAAGATGCCCTTCGGATCGGTATCGTCCGGGTAATGCTCCTTCACCACCTCGACGACGCCGACGATCTGCTTCTCTTTCACCGAGTGATAGAAAAACGCTTTATCGCCGATCCTCATCTCTTTCATGTTGTTGTCGGCCTGGTAGTTGCGAATGCCGTCCCAAGGCTCGACACCGGCCTTCACATGATCGTCCCAGGACCAGGTATTGGGTTCGGATTTAACCAGCCAATATTTCATTCTGTCTCTCCCATTGATGGCCGTCTCTATTCCGGCATCGTCTGCAGGAACGGCCGGATTATTTTCGATTCGAAAAGCCCGACTTTTTCGTAAGGATCGGCGGCGGTGATCGTTTCCGCATCCTCCCGGTTCTTAGCCTCGAGAAGAAATACGCTGCCATTCATGGTCTTTCCGTCTTCGGTGAAGGTCGGGCCCGCCAACACCAACTTATCGCCCAGCCCCCTCGCATAATCCAAATGTGCAGGGCGTGTCGCCATGCGGAGCTCTTCATGGCCGGGCTTGTCGACGCGGTAAATAAAGAAACGCATGATCCAGTCTCTTATGTCGCCGTCAGGCGGTTTCTTCCTTGAGCGGCCGTGACAGGAGGCCCGCAATGGTTGCGTCGATGTCGGCGAAGTGATTTATCACCCCGTCCACAGCCGTGCAAATCGGCATGTCGACGCCGAGCTGATGGGCAAGATCTGTGACGGAGGACGCCGAAAACACACCTTCCGCGACCGAGTTTCGTTCAGCCAAAACCTCATCCAGGGTGCGGCCTGAACCCAGGGCATGGCCAAGCGAGAAATTTCGGGACTGCATGGCATTGCAGGTCAGCGTCAGATCGCCGAGACCCGATAGGCCGGACAAGGTGTCCCGGTCCGCGCCTTTGGCGAGGCCGAGCCGGATCAACTCGGCAAGGCCGCGGGTGATCAGTGCCGCGCGGGAATTATCACCGAGATCGCGGCCCGCGATAATACCGCAGGCGATGGCAAGCACGTTCTTCACGGCGCCGCCGATCTCCGCGCCGACGATGTCGGTGGAACGGTAAATCCGGAAGGTCTGTGTGTTCACCAAGCCAACGAGCGTGTCGTAGACCGCGTCGTCCTTACAGGCGAAGGTAACGGCGGTCGGCAATCCGCGCGCCACTTCGGCGGCAAAGGTGGGCCCCGACAGCACCGCGATCGGGGCATCGGGTAATATTCCCCGGGCCACCTCGCTCATCAGGGCGGCGCTTTTCTGTTCGATGCCCTTGGAACAAATCACGACAGGAACACCGGTCCGCCATTGCGACGCTACCGCTTTGAGGGTTGGTCTCAGGAACTGTGCCGGTGCCACGGCTAATACCGCGTCGGCATCGATGGCTTCATTGAGGTCGGTAGTCCCAACGATGCCGGGGTCGAGCTCGATCCCGGGCAGAAACAGAGAGTTTTCATGGGCCGAATTGATCGAGTCCGCGACCTCGGGCTCGTGGGCTTGCAGCACGACATCGGCACCTGCCCGTCGTGCGACCGTGGCCAATGCTGTTCCCCAGGCGCCCGCGCCCAATATGCCAAGTTTTGCCATGCCCTACTTTATCCCGGTTCGTCGATTGGTAAACATCATCTAGGCTTTTACCCCGGCGCCGATGGCGGCAGGCGCGTCCGGATCCAGCGGCCAACGGGGCCGGGGCGCGAAGGCGAGATCGTCGACGGAGCCTTGCCGCAGGCGCTCAATCCCCGCCCAGGCGATCATCGCGGCATTGTCGGTGCAGAGGTTGATCGGAGGGCAAACGAGCGTCGCCTGCTCCGCCTTACATAACCCCGCCAAGGCATCCCGCAAGGTCCGGTTGGCGGCAACTCCGCCTGCGACCACGAGGGTCACATCGTCACCATGACGTCGCCGGAACCGTTCAATCCCGTGCCGGCATCGATCCTGCAAGACATCGGCAACCGCTGCATGAAACGAGGCCGCGATGTCCGCCACGTCTTTTTCGGTTGGCGGTTGATCGAGGTTCTGCACGACCTGGCGGACGGCGGTCTTGAGACCTGAAAATGAAAAGTCGCATCCCTCCCGGCCGCGCATCGGGCGGGGCAGTTTAAACCGTTCGGGATCGCCTTTCTGAGCGGCTTGTTCCAATGCTGGGCCGCCGGGATATCCGAGCCCCAGCATCTTTGCCGTCTTATCGAAAGCCTCGCCGATCGCGTCGTCGACCGTAGTGCCGAACCTCTGATAGGCGCCGACCCCCTCGACCGCGAGTATTTGGCAATGCCCGCCGGAGACCAATAACAGCAAGTAAGGAAAGGCAACCTGATCGGTCAGACGGGCGGTCAGCGCATGGCCCTCAAGGTGATTTACCGCGATAAAGGGCAGATCATGTACTGCCGCAATCGCCTTGCCGGACATGACGCCGACGATCACGCCACCGATCAGGCCGGGGCCACCCGTCGCGGCAACGCCATCCAATTCTGAAAAGTCGATGCCCGCTTCGGCAAGGGCGTCCTTGATCAGGCGGTCAACATGACGCAGATGCGCCCGCGCCGCGACTTCTGGCACAATACCGCCAAAGGGGCGATGATCTTCGTGTTGGCTCAAGACTTGATTGCTCAAGATTCGGGGCCTTCCGCCTTCATCCGAGATAATGGCGGCTGCGGTCTCATCGCAACTTGTCTCGATACCCAAAACAATCATAAATATTCGCTTAGTCAGTTTCGGTTAGAACTGTACTGTGTAAGGTCAAACACCGCTAAATTCCAGAGGCCAGACAAGGATGTCTAAACAGAATGACTGAATCGACCCCGCTTCGCATCGGAACCCGTGGAAGCAAACTTGCTCTCGCTCAGACCAATATGGTTATTGCCCGCCTGCGCGAAGCCCATGAAGAACTCACTGAAAGGCGTGCCGTCGAACTGATCGTCATCAAAACGACCGGCGACCGGGTCAGTGGGGAACTGCTGACCGAAATGGGCGGAAAAGGGCTGTTTTCAAAAGAATTGGACGAGGCTCTCCTCAAGGGCGAGATCGATATTGGCATCCATTCGATGAAAGACCTCCCGACCTGGATGCCCGACGGCATCGCCTTGCACGCGATCATGGAACGCCAGGATGCGCGCGATGCCTTTGTCTCGGACAAGGCGGACAGCCTCGCGACGTTGCCGCCGGCGAGTACGGTCGGGACCATGTCACTGCGGCGGCGCGCCCAGATTTTGCACAAATATCCTCAACTCCAGGTCGTGCCGATCAAGGGCAATGTCGATACCCGTCTGAACCTGGTCCGAACCGGAGCCATTGATGCGACCCTTCTGGCCGTGGCCGGGCTCAACCGATTGGGGCAACAGGCGGATATCACGCAAGCCCTTGATCCTGAGGAAATTCTGCCCGCCGTCGGACAGGGCGCCTTGGCGGCAACCTGCCGAACCCATGATCTGCGCTCCAACCATTTGATCTCAGCTTTGGCCGACCCTACGACGACCGCAACGGTCATCGCGGAGCGCGCCATGCTGAATGCGCTAAACGGCAATTGTTATACGCCCGTGGCCGGATATGCGGTCGTCGATGGCAATGGACAACTGACCATAAAAGGCGTTTTGGCTCATCCCGACGGCAACGAATATCATTCCGGCGTTCGCTCCGGCGGTGTTGACGAGGCAGAAGCCTTGGGCAGAGGACTTGGTATCGAACTGTTGGAAAAAGGCGGCACCATTTTGATGGATGCCCCGAAAGCCGTCGAAAAACAGGTCATCCACAAGCATCCGGAAATGCGGGAAGAGACCTAACCCCATGCGCGTTTTGGTGACCCGCCCCGAAGCCGATAGCGGCGCTTTGCTCAACGAGCTGCAGACCCTCGGCGTTGAAGGGGTGTTGGAGCCGCTGTTGAGTGTCGAAAACCGGGCGCCGCCACCGATAGAGTTCTCGGAATTCCAAGCCATCCTGCTGACCAGTGCCAATGGCGCGCGTGCGATGGCCGGTATTGAGGGCGGTCGGAACCTTCCCGTCTATGCGGTTGGCGAGGCGACTGCCGCGGCTGCGCGGGAGGCAGGTTTTGAGACGGTGGATGTCGCCGGCGGTGACGTGGATGCGTTGTTTCAGCGAATCAAAGAGCGAATCGATGCAAAAGCAGGGGCTCTGCTTCATCCCGCAGGTACAACCGTTGCCGGAGATCTGGCCGCCGATCTCGTTGAAGACGGTTATGACTACCGCCGTGTGAACCTTTACGACGCGGTTGCGGCATCGAAATTGTCTCGGAGCACCGTTCAGGCCATAAAGAAGGGTGAAATTAGCGGCGTGGTGTTGTATTCACCTCGTACGGCGGAGGTTTTCGTTTCCCTCATTCGCAAAGCCCGCTTGATCCGCGCGGTAAAGGGATTGACCGCGTATTGTTTATCCCCGACGGTTACAGAGACGGCGCAGAAATTAGATTGGCAGGAGATACATGTTGCGACCGAACCGACTCAAGCAGCATTCTTGCGGTTGTTCGACGGACTTAAGCCAGAAGCCCCAGGACCCGGTAACCATGAGCCAGAGGTGCGCGTGAGCGATAAAACCGTCATACCGGAAACAGCCGCCGATACCGCTGCTGAGATCCCCGCTGATACCCCCGAAGCCGAAAGGCCTGGGGAAGGTATAGTGGAGCTGCCGGTAGAAAAAGGGCCGCCACGTGAATCCCGCGGGCGGACTGGCTTATTTTTCGCAAACCTCATTGTTATTGTGTTAGTGGTCGGCATTGGCGCCGGCACTCTGCCGCTTTGGAGCCCGATTGTTACCAAATATTATACAGGAAGCGAGGGCGCCTCGACCGAGGCGCAACGCATTACCGGCCTAACCGGAAGGATTTCGGAGCTCGAGGCGCGGGCGGCGGCGAATCCGCCTCTCGACTTCAAGAGTTTGGAGGCGGAGCGGGCTCGGTTGCAGGCTCAGCTCGATGTTACATTACGCCGTCTCAACACACTGGAAGATTCCCTGGGTGATGTCCGGAAACTTGCTGAAGCCACGGGCGTTTCGGTCGAAGGATCCAACGCTGCGGAACTGAAGCGCTTGTCGGATCGTTTGCTGCGTTTGGAGGCCGAAGGCGGCGGCGCGACAGCTGAAAACAAGCGCGTCCTCGATGCAATTTCCGGACAGGTCAGTAAACTCGAAAAAACCGTCGACGACTCCCGGCCCTCCGACAAAGCGCGTGCCGTTCCTGCCATACTCGTTGCCGTTGGCCAATTACGTGAGGCGGTTCGCGCCAGCCGGCTGTTCACCGAAGAGGTGGCCGCCATCCAAGCCCTCGCTTCGGGCGATGCGGAGATTGACTCTCAATTGGCCATTCTGAAGCCCTTTGCCGCCAAAGGTGTCGCCACCGCCGAACAGCTTCGCGCGCGGTTTGAACAGCGTGCGGGTTTGATCGTCCGCGCTGAAATAATTCCGGATGGAAGCGGCTGGGTGGACCGAACGATTAGCCGGCTGACCGAGGCCGTCCGTTGGCGGCGAACCAATAATCTTGAGGAGAATGGTGTCGAAGCGATTGTTGCCAGGGCAGAGCGTAAACTGGCCACGGCTGATATTGCCGGCGCAATTTCTGAACTATCGGCTTTGTCGGAGAAAGCGCTGGCCGTTGCCCAGCCTTGGATCGTCGATGCGAGATCTCACGTCACTGCAGAGGCCGCGATCGCCACGCTG
>JAQCKY010000094.1 GCA_027592155.1 Pseudomonadota bacterium | reverse complement strand
CGGCATCGACACCGGTTCCGGCGTCCGTGCGCAGATCGACATCGGGCACGTTCAAGAAGCGGTAATCCAAGGTCAAATCGACACGCTCGTTCAGCTTATAGGAAGCCCCGGCGATGGCCTGATAGGCAAAGGCCGTGTCGCTGTCGTCAATGCGGGTGTTGGAGAACGGGTCGATGCCATCGGCCGAAACCCGCGCACCACCAAGTCCCAGGCCAAGATAGGGGGTAACCGGCAGTCCCGTATTCCGGAAATCGTAGAACACATTGCCCATCAGCTTGAGGGTGTCGACGTCGCCGGAAGCGTTCGCCGCTCCGGTTACCGAGTCGACGTCATTTGAGAAAAAACCGAGTTCCAGCTCCATTCGAAAACCATTGCCGAAACCGTAGCCGACCGCGCCCGACAGCCCGTATCCGGTATCGAGCTCCACGTCGCGCCGTGTGGTGCCGTCATTCGTCTCGGAGTCGAGCGGTAGACTCACACCGGCCGCGCCGCCGAGGTAGGCACCGTCGGTTTGCGCATGCGCCATCCAAGAGGTCGATTGCAGCAGCAGCACTACAACCAAAAATACGGGGAGCCGACTCATCGAATTTCCTCCATAGCGGGAAATCTCATGCTAACTGATTGCGGTGAGCGACGCATCTTAAATCTCGCGAGCGCTGTTACGACCCGGAGATGATTCCGGAGTCGCGCAACGAAGCAAGGCCCGCGCCGTCAATCCCGAGCTTATCGGATAGCACGCTTTCGGTATCTTGGCCGAGCAGCGGCGCCGGCACGACCGGATCGCGAGGAATTCCGCCGAAATCGATGAAGGATCCAGCGGCCAAGTAACGCCCGATGCCGGGCTGTTCGATTTCCTCGAACATCGGGTTCTCCGTCGACAGATCGGGATCGTCCGCGACCGCCTGACGAAAGGTCTGATAAGGCCCCCAACAGGCGCCGACCGCATCCAGCGCCGTGCCGATCTCCGCCAAGGTCCGGGCCTGAAACCAGGGTGCCAGTTCGGCCTCGATGGTCTCGCGCAGGGCGTAGCGTTCTTCCTCCTTCGCGAGATCCACACCATGTTCAGCGGCGATCGCCGCAAAGCGCTCCTCGGTGCCGCTTGCCTCCAACAGCGCCGACCAATGGCGCGGCGTGAAGGCGGTGATCATCACCCGCCGTCCGTCCTTGGTCGGAAAATCACAGCCGAAAGTGCCGAAGACGTGATTGCCCGTTGCCGGACGGTCGGTGCCGTTAATTTGCGCCTCGGCGACATAGCCGAGATGGCTGAGCACGGCAAAGGCAGAGTCCGCCAAGGCGATGCGGACGTATTGCCCCTCGCCGGTATCCCGCCGGTGCCTGTCGGCAACCATGACGGCATTCGAGGCAGCAAGCGCCGTCACCACGTCCCAGACCGGCATCACGTGATTGACCGGCTTTTCCGAGCCCACCGGCCCGGTCACCAACGGGAAACCGGCGCGCGCGTTGACCGTATAGTCGAGCGCGACCGAGCCGTCCCGGCGCCCGACGATATTGACCATGATCAGATCGGCTCGCTGAGCCTTCAGGCCTTCGTAGTCGAGCCAGCCGCGCGCCGGCAGGTTGGTCAGCACGATGCCGTTGCCAGCACCGGCCTGCGTCATCAGCGCGTGCGCCAGCTCGCGACCTTTCGGGTCGCGGACATTGATCGTCACCGATTTCTTGCCCTTGTTGAGACCGGCCCAATAGAGGCTCTTGCCGTCCTTGGTCACCGGCCAGCGGTTATAGTCGAGGCCGCCGCCGATGGGATCGATACGGATCACTTCGGCTCCCATTTGCGCCAAGGTGAGGCCGGCGTAAGGGGCGGCGATAAAGGCGGAGACCTCGATAATGGTCATGCCCGCGAGGGGTCCGGTCATAGTCTGTTTCCTTGGTCGAGTGTTGGATGATCGTATAATGATAGAGCGAGTCAGGGTGCCGTGAAACGCGCGATGCTAAACGGTTCGATCGGCAGCGACGCACGACCGTCGACGATCTGCTCCGCCAGGAGCTTGCCGACGATCGGGCTCAATTGAAAACCGTGCCCGCAGAATCCGAAGGCATGATAGGCGTCGGGGGCGTTCTGGCTCGGCCCGATGACCGGGATGTCGTCCGGCATCTTGCCTTCGAGACCGCACCAGACGCGGGCGACCGGCACGGCCTTCAGCTGCGGGAAGATACGCGTGACCGTCCGCGCACTGCGCCCGAGCGCCACTGGGTCCGGCTCTGCGGTCTCGGTGTCGCGGTCCGCATGGCCGAGATGGCCGCCGCCGATGACCAGTGTCCCTTCCGCCGATTGCTTAAAGGACAGGCCGCCGCTGGCCAGACCGCAGACCGGATCGATGAAATGCGGGATGCGCTCGGTCACCATCATGGTGAGCGCGGTCGCGGTCAGCGGCGCCGTGTCGCCGAGCATTGCCGCCACCTGGTCGCCCCAAGCGCCGGCGCAGTTGATCAGGACCGGGGCGTCGAAACGCTCATCCCCCGCACGCACCTGCCAAACCTCTCCGACGCGCTCGATTCCCGTAACGCTGTCGCCGAGGTGATAGGAGACGCCCTCCGCCGATGCACGTTGCCAGTAGGCGCGCGCGGTCAGCATCGGATTGGCCGCACCATCGTCGCGACAGACGATGCCACCAACCGCGTGCGCCGCCACCGCCGGCACAAGGCGGCGCAGCTCGTTCCCGCCGATCAGTTCCTCATGCTCGAACCCGAGCGCGCGGACTTCCGCCACCCGCGCCTCGAGCTGTTTCATCTCGGCTTCATTCTCGGCGATCTTGACCTGGCCCACCTTATGGAATCCGCAGTCGTGCCCGATAAAAGATTCGATGGAATGCCAGATCTCCATCGCCGCGGCGGACAGCGGGATCTCCGCTGGATGACGCCCGAGGCGCCGCACCCCGCCCGCATTCACGCCGGAGGCGAAACGGCCCGGAAACCGTTTTTCGATCACCTGGACGTTCAGCCCGCGCCGGCGCAGATGAAGCGCCGTCGAACTGCCGTGCAGCCCGCCGCCGATGACAATGACATCTATGGAGCCCGTGCTCATGGCGTTGCAATGTATAGGAGTGACCGCCCCCTCGCCAAGACGAACCCCATTGATCCGCCGCTGCAGGCGAGCTAACGGTCACAGGGGTGCAAAATTTCCGTCACACGGGACGGGCAGAATGGACAGATGGACGATTCGACCTTGGAGAGACATATCCCGCTTGATGGGCTGAGTAACTTTCGCGACCTCGGCGGTTACGAGACGATGGCCGGGCAGCGCGTAAAATGGCGCCGCATCTTTCGCTCCGACACGCTGGCCGGCCTCACGGACCGAGATATCCGCGCGGTCGAGGCGCTCGGCGTGAAGGCCGCCTGCGACTTGCGCTATGGCGACGAGCGCCAAAGCGAGCCCTCTCGCCTGCTGGGCCATCCCGAGATCGAGGTGCTGGAGCTCGGATTTCAGAACCGCCCCGGCGAATCCTTCCTGGATTCGCTGCAGGCTTTCGGAGAGGCGGCCGAGGCCGCGCGGGATTATCTGCTCGATAACTATCGGCAATACCCTTTCCTGTACGCGCCCGCCTACCGACGCATTTTCGACCGGCTGCTGGCGGGCGACCGCATCGTCATCCACTGCACGGCGGGCAAGGACCGAGCCGGTTTCGCATCGGCGATGGTATTGTCGGCCCTTGGCGTGCCGAAGGAGACGGTGCTCGCGGACTATCTGCTGACCAATAAATATTGGGACCGGGGCGGAAGGGAGCGCCCGGGCATGGACCCGGCAACCGTCGCGATGATCTTTGCCGCCCGCGAGGATTATTTCGAAGCCGCCTTCGGATCGATCGCCGAGCTGTATCCCGACCTGGACGCGTATCTGCGCGAGGAGGTCGGTCTCAGCACCGACGAGCAGGCGCGGCTCCGGGATATGTATCTCGATCCATAGTTTTGGCGCCGGGAACGCAACGTCCCGAAAAACGCTTAAATTTTTTACGGGGAAAAAATGGCGCGCCCGTTCGAACGTTGTTCGCACCTCTTTCCTATAAGAGAGCGTTCCTTTCTGAAGAAGGAGTGGCGCGCCTCAGAGGAGAAAGTTCGAACACCCTTTTCGTGGTTTTGGAGGAATGGAATGATCAATTACAAACGGCCTTCTAACGCTGAGGGCATGCGAATCAACGATGTATTCAGTCGAAAATCGGCGGGTCATTGCTCAATGGCGGAACTCTCGCCCGATCTAAAATTGGTTGTTACAAGCACATATACTTAACCAAACATCGGAATTGGCCTTGACATCGCCGCGCATTTAAATTAGACATTATGTCGATTTTTATCATATTCAAGAATGAATTCCTGCATCAAGTTTTATTTTCAATGGCTTCATAACACGACAGATTTTGCCTGGAGTAATCCAACCTTCATTTCACTGATGACTGAATCGGGCGGAGAAGAATGCGTCCGCGAATCCATCGTAATAATAGAACCCATAGAATTGGGGCGGGAACGTATATCGGGGCGACTATATCGGAATCCAAAGTATGAAATTCTCTCTCGTTAAATCAATCGACAGTTCCTCAGATAACCACAAGAACGATGTCTTAAACACAAAACGCGCCCTTCGAGACCTTGGTTTCTATCATGGCCCCCTGAGCGCGCTGACACATAAGACTTTTTTTGACAGCATCGAAGCCTTTCAAACGGCGGTCGGCCTTGTGCCCGACAGAATCATTAAACCCGACGGCCCGACCGCCAAGTTAATAAGCGCCCTTATAGTTGGAAATCGCGGCAGCCTATCAGGAAAACCGGATGACGACGAACCGCAGGCGATTGTTAACGTAAATGTAGCAGCGGCGGTGAATTTGGCAGCTGCTGTTAATGTCGTATTAGCAGCCGCAGCTGCCGTCGCAATTCCAGTCGCTGTATTGGGCCATGGGCCAAGCAAGCGGAGCAGAAGTTAAACCCGTTAGACAAGAAAGCGCTGATAACCGAATGCTGAAACCCCACACCCTAACCGTGCTGATGACCAATACCTGCACAGCAAGATGCGCTCATTGTTGCATGAATTCGGGACCAGATCGTACGGGCATGCTGAACCTCGCAACAATTAAGAAAGCTGTTGATGAATTACATCTGAGCTCTCCACTCCTTACAGTGGTATTCGCCGGTGGGGAGCCGACGCTCACCAAACAGACTCTAAGCGGAGCCATTCGGTATTGCGCCGACAGAAAAATTAATACGCGTCTCGTCACCAATGCGAGTTGGGCGAAAACCGAAAATACCGCGCGTAAGCTCCTGGAGAGGTTGCGCCGCGATGGATTGGAAGAACTCAATATCAGCGTCGACGATCATCATCTGCCATACATTTCATTCGAAAATGTTGTCAATGCATGGAAGGTATCGAAAGAATTCGATTTTGGCGCTGTGGTTATTGCTAATAGTCATGGGATTCGGAGTACTATAACACCTGAATTTATTATGAAACGGCTCGGTGAAACGATTTCCTTGCGGTTCGATGAAAACGGTACGGATTGCACCGATGTTAGGGCGGCTAAAGGGTCTACCTATCGGGCGATTTCGAATTCAAAACTCCAGCGTCTTGAGCGCGCCGACGAAGCGCTGGCCAAAGAAGAATTCAGCCCTGCAAGCAATGTGGAAGACCTAAATATGGGTTGCCCCAATGCCGTCAAGAGCGCGGCTCTATCACCGAATGGCCATTTGCTGTCTTGCTGCGGGTTTGAACTCGAGGGCAACGCAGTCCTCGACTTCGGAGATGTAAACTTATCCCCGATGGAGGATCTCGTGCATCAAGCAAACAATGATATGATTGTTAGCGCCATCGCAATCCTAGGACCTCTGTTTCTCAAGAATTTTATCCAAAAGGTTGCCCCCGAGATTGATTTCCCTAAACAATACGGAACAGTATGTGAAGTCTGCAATTCGGTGGTGAAAAATCCGCGCGCCATTCAAATACTGAGAGACCGAATGAACATTCTTGGACCTATGGTGATCAGCGCGCGGATGGTGGCAAACGGAACTCAAAAAGCTGCTTCGTGAATAGGGTGCGAAGAAAGTGGCCCGGTGAAATTTGCCACGATTTGTTATTTCGCGGACGGCGAATTGGAACGGCCTGGGCGCGGTACGTAAATAACGGGAAGCCTGGCGGTCATAGGATCGAATGCCGTCAGCGTATGTACGATGTCGACGAGATCGGCTTGAAAGGATTTAAGAAATACTCCCGCTATCATCTCGATTCAGAGGGACGCCCTAAATCGGCGGTGATTGGGGACTCGAACGGCACGGAGGTCGAGATAATCGTAACCGAAGCAACGCTAAGGTTCGACGATAGAGAACGGACTTTGGACGAACCTCTGAATTTCCTTTTGGAAACAAATGCAGTTCCGCTGATCGCCTACCAAGTGCTGATGCACCCGGTTACATCCAAGAAGCGGCTTTTTTGTTTGTTGGTGGATTCTGGTGAGACACTGCCAATGACAATCGAACCATCCCTCGATGGTTTCGCGACAAGTATCGGCGAGCGCTATACTTTGGGGCGAGACGGCATTATCGAAAGTGTCGCCTATACGTCGCCGGACCTAAC
Organism: Pseudomonadota bacterium; assembly: GCA_027592155.1. Taxonomy (GTDB): domain Bacteria; phylum Pseudomonadota; class Alphaproteobacteria; order Rhodospirillales; family UBA2165; genus JAQCKY01. Next base: position 1,100 of record JAQCKY010000094.1, on the reverse strand, counting down.
GGTACGGCGTGCGTTCCGGAAAGCGCCAAAGTGGCATTTGCCAATTGGTGGCCGTCCTTTCGTTTACGTGGCGCCAACCGATATCATCGTCGAAGATGTGGAAATCGCCGAGGCCCATTACGACGCGGCGGCGACTGTCGCCCGGCCGAAATTGATCGCGGACACCAAAGCCGCTGCTGTCTTTATTAGTGGCACGGGTGTCTACACTCGACATGGCTTTACGTCGCGCATCGATATTGGCACCCATCAGTTGCTGGACGATCTAGCACGCAACGGGATTGCCTCTGTCCGGTATGACAAATTCGACCGCCGTGCGCCCAGCGTTGCGGCGGCAGAATCAGAACAAGATTTCTTCTCGTTATGCCGGGACGCTACGAAATGGCTCGATTGGCTTAATGACGAAAAATGGACCCAGAACATACCGAAGGTTCTGATCGGACATAGCCTCGGAGGCCTCGTTGCCCTGGAACTTGCCGCGCGGCGGAACGTAGCTGCCGTTATTCTCCTTGCAACACCGGGCCGCTCTTTCCGCGAGTTGACAGCCGAACAGAACAACTGGTTCCAGACACATATCGGCCTATCCGATAGGGCAAAGGAAACGGCTAAAAAGCAACGTGACCAGTTTATCTCCGCGTTGGAAACGACATCGGAATGGACGGAGGAGACCGTTCCAGCTGAAATCCTTGCCTACCGGTCAAAACAGCGCCTGTATAAAAGCTTGCTGGATTTGGATCCTGAAGCCCTGGTCACCAAAGGTTCCTCACCGCTCCTTATCGTTCAGGGGAGCTCCGATACGCAGGTCACCAAGACGGACGCGGATCGGTTGGCTGCCGCCGCCGAGAGAGTGAATCGAAAGACTGAAATCATCCTCGCAACCAGCTTGGATCATCATTTTAAGCGAAACACCGCACGGGGTATGGCCCTCCTCAAGAAGCTGGCCGACCGACGACGGCGGATACCGATACAGCTTATCCGCAACGTTGCCACCCAAATTGCGCATTTAATTGACGCCTGATACCCCGTACGGGTTGATAGGTTGACTAGAGCATGTCACGTTTTGGCGGAATCGCAAGGGATTCCCAAAAGGCTTGATTTGTGAT
>JAQCKY010000093.1 GCA_027592155.1 Pseudomonadota bacterium | reverse complement strand
CGATCTGGATCAGGTGGCTTATGTGCGCTTTGCCTCGGTCTATCGAAATTTCCGCGAAGCCAAAGACTTCGAGGAATTTGTAGGCACCTTAGGTGGCGAAGAATAGCGATCCGCCGCCGGTAAGCACCGCCGCCGATCAGCGCTACATGGATATTGCTCTGACCCTGGCGCGCCGGGGGCTTGGTAATGTTTGGCCGAACCCGGCTGTTGGGTGCGTCATCGTTAAGGGCGGCGCGATTGTCGGCCGTGGCTGGACCCAACCGGGCGGGCGGCCTCACGCCGAAATCGAAGCCCTCGCGCGGGCAGGAAAACACGCGAAAGACGCGACCGCTTACGTCACGTTGGAGCCCTGCAGCCATCAAGGCGAAACGCCTCCCTGCGCCGACGCCCTCATCGCCGCCGGTGTTTCAGACGTGGTCGTCGCGGTAGAGGATCCGGACAGCCGGGTCGCCGGGTCAGGTATTGGGGCTTTGAAAAAAGCAGGATTAGGGGTTCGGTACGGCGTTCGGCAAGGTGCGGCAACGGAGATCAATGCCGGATTTTTCTCACGTATACTATTGGGCAGGCCCCTGATTACTCTGAAACTGGCAACGACGCTGGATGGAAAAATCGCGACCGCCACCGGCCACAGCCAATGGATCACCGGGGACACGGCGCGGGCCGCGGCTCATTTGATGCGGGCGCAGCACGACGCCGTTCTGGTCGGGAGCGGAACGGCACTGGCGGACGATCCGATGTTGACCAGCCAGTTGCCAGGCCATGCCCAATCGCGAGACCTCCGCATAGTTCTTGACGGGCGGCTACGATTGAGCGCGGAGAGCCGGCTTCTCAAAACCGCCCGGGATATTCCGACCTGGATCGTAACGTCAGCGCGTGCCGACAGCAAAATACGCAATAATTTCAAAGACCTCGGCGCAATGCTCCACGAGGCACCCGTCGATAATGCCGGCCATATTGATCTTAATTGGACTGTCCAATTATTCGGGACATCAGGGATCACCCGCGTGATGATCGAGGGCGGAGGTCAAGTCGCCGCCGCTTTTTTGAAAGCAAGGCTGGTCGACCGGTTGGCGTGGTTTCGCGCGCCCACAATTTTGGGCGGAGACGGATTGCCCGCGGTAGAGTCGCTGGGCATTAAGGATGTCGGCAACGGTCCGGGATTTATTCGGGAGTCTGTATCCGCTTTATCGCCCGATTGCCTGGAAACCTACCGCGTCACGGGATAGGTTGCCCGTGTATTTATGAGAACAAGATTTTTACAGGAATAATCAGCGATCTTGGTCGCGTCCGATCCGTGATCCAGCAAGGCGACACACGCTTCGAATTCGAAACCGGCTATGACATCGCGGGGATCGATATTGGGGCGTCGATTGCTTGCTGCGGTGCGTGCCTGACCGTGGTTGAGCTCGGCGATAACTGGTTTGCCGCCATGGCATCGGCTGAAACACTGGATTGCACGACCCTTGGGGGCTGGCAGCCGGGTACCGGGGTCAATTTTGAACGCCCCTTAAAGGCGGCCGATGAGCTCGGGGGCCATCTTGTATCCGGGCATGTCGATGGCGTCGGATCGGTTGTTTCCTTAGAGCCGGAGGGCGATTCGATGCGGCTAAGGTTTCGCGCCCCGGCTGCTCTGATGCGCTATATCGCGCCAAAGGGCTCGATTACCGTTGACGGCGTTTCCCTGACCGTGAACGAAATAGAGGGCAAAACGTTCGGGGTGAATATCATCCCTCACACCCAGCAAGTGACAACCCTCGGCGGCCTTTCGGTCGGCGATCCCGTTAATCTGGAAATCGACCAGATCGCACGGTATGTTGCGCGGCTTTTGCAAGGCTATGAGCCTGGAGACCAAAAAGTTGGCTGATAACGCTTACCTATCGACAATCGAAGAGATCATCGACGACGCCCGAAATGGACGGATGTTTATCCTTGTCGATGATGAGGACCGTGAAAACGAAGGTGATCTTGTGGTCCCGGCGCAGATGGCAACGCCGGATGCGATCAATTTCATGGCGACCCATGGCCGGGGGCTCATTTGCCTGTCGCTCACCAGTGAGCGGGTCCAAGAGCTTGGCCTTCCCCTTATGGTTAAAGAGAACGATACGCGGCACGGCACGGCCTTTACCCTCTCGATCGAAGCGGCGAGCGGGGTCAGCACCGGTATTTCCGCGCCCGATCGCGCCCGCACTGTTGCTGCGGCGATCGATATGTCGAAGACGACCGACGCCGTCGTATCTCCCGGACACGTCTTTCCGCTGATGGCGCGCGAAGGAGGGACCCTTGTCCGCGCTGGGCATACCGAAGCGGCGGTCGATATTTCGCGTTTGGCCGGGCTCTATCCCGCCGGTGTGATCTGCGAGATCATGAAAGAAGACGGCACCATGGCGCGGATGCCCGACCTGATTACGTTTGCACAGCTGCATGGCCTCAAGATCGCCACCATTGCCGATTTGATTGCTTACCGACTCCGCAATGACCGGATCGTTGCCCCCGACCTTGAAACCACGATTAATACCGGTGCCGCCGGCGAGTTCCGGGCCATCGTTTACCACAACACCGCTGAATTCGCGGAGCATCTGGCTCTTGTCAAAGGCGACATCAGCGGACCTGAACCCATCCTGGTACGGGTTCATCAGTTCAGTATCTTTGATACGATTTACAGTCCGGAACGCTATAGCGAATTACACGAGGCGATGCGCATCATCGACGAAGCCGGGCGCGGCGTTGTCGTGATGATCCGCGATCCTAGCCAGACGCTTATTTCCGACCGCATCAAAGATGCGATGAATTCTGAAGACCATCCTGCACCGCCGCTTCGGAATTACGGTATTGGTGCGCAAATTTTACTCGATCTTGGCGTCCGGGAGATGATCCTGTTGTCCAACAACGAAAGGCCGATTGTCGGTCTGCAGGGCTATGGACTGACAGTTGTCGAACGGCGCAATATCGAAATGTCGCAGGACCCAGAACCGGTGAAAATGAGGGCTCATGAACGCTAACCGACCGACCGTACTCATCGTTGAAGCCCGCTTCTACGAAGATATCGCGGATGAACTCGCCCTCGGCGCGACACGGGTTCTCGACGAAGCCGGCCTAACGTATGAACGCATAACCGTCCCAGGGGTATTTGAAATTCCTGCCGCTATGGAAATGGCCCGGCATGCGGCAACGGAGAGTCCGCTGATCGCGGATTACGTTGGTTTTATCTCGCTCGGCTGTGTCATCCGCGGTCAAACCGACCATTACGATCACATTTGCCGGGAGGTTTCACGAGCTTTGATGGATTTCGCCGTCACACATCGCGCTCCCCATGGGTTCGGTGTACTTACCTGCGAAAACCAGGAACAAGCACGGGAACGCGCTGACGCCGGCGGTCGCGACATCGGAGGACGGGCAGCCCATGCCTGTCTCCGTATGATGTCGATCAAAGATCATAAATTGAACGAATGATGAGCGCCCTGACACCGGACCCGGATGAAATAACCGAAGCTGCGGATGATCGTGGCGGCACGATTTCCAACGACGACATTCGTCAACGACGCTCAAGCGCGGCCCGCCTGGCCGGCGTACAAGGGCTCTACGAAATAGAATTGGGCGGCGCCACCGTCGATGACCTGGTCATCGATCACCTTCGCGAAAGATGGGTTGGCGCTCTGGACGGCGAAGGTCAGTTAGACCCCGATCCCGCGTTGTTTAAACTGTTGATCAACGGGGTCAGCCAACACAAATCCGCGCTTGATGACATGATCGGCGGCTGTCTTGACAAGGAACGGGGGATCGATCGGCTCGACGCGGTATTACGCGCGATCCTTCGTGCCGGCGTCTACGAACTCCATCATCGGCCGGAAACACCGGCGCAGGTCGTCATCAACGAATATGTCGAGTTGGCAAATGCATTTTATACCGGCAACGAGCCCGGATTGGTGAACGGCATCCTCGACAAGTTAGGACATCTCCTACGAGCGGGGGAGATGGGTGGAAATAAAGGTGCCACAGCACCCAAGTAACCTCAGATTGAGTGAATTCGAGCTCATTTCACGCCTGTTCGTACCTTTGGCAACCGGTGAGGACGCACTTGGCCTCACCGACGACGGGGCAATCATTCCGGCACGCCCCGGCTATGACTTGGTGGTCACAACGGATGCTCTCGTCTCGGGAATACACTTTCGCAGCGAAGATTCGGCGGCGACCGTCGCGGCCCGAAGTCTCTGTAGTAATCTATCGGACCTTGCCGCCATGGGCGCTGAGGCTCACTGCTATTCTTTGGCAATTGCCTTGCCGGTTGATTGGACCTTGGAATGGGTCACCGAATTCGCAGGAACGCTTGGCGATCTTCAGAACCAGTACAGCGTATTTCTGCTCGGGGGCGACACCGTCAGCACACCCGGCCCCTTGACCATTTCCATTACAGCCATGGGATACGTTCCGACCGGAAAAGCTTTGAGACGGGGTGGGGCGATTCCTGGAGATCGTATCTGGGTATCCGGCTCGATCGGCGATGCGGCAATGGGAATCGCGTTATTGACCGACCGCCTTGAGTGTCCGGATGGCGAAATGTCATCTTTTCTGACTTCCCGATTCGAAACACCGATACCGCGACTGGAACTTGGTCAATCCTTACGGGACCTTGCCAGTGCCGCCATCGATGTTTCAGACGGGCTTATCGCCGACCTTACCCATATTACAGACACCTCATCTGTCGGTGCGGATGTCCATCTCGATCAAATCCCACTGTCGGCGGCGGCGGAAGCGCTCTTGGCAAAAAATTCCTCGCTCTCGACCTATATTTTGGGTGGCGGCGACGATTATGAACTTTTGTTCACGGCGCCGGAGGACAACGAAGCGGTAATTTTGGCGTTGGCGGATCGGCTACAGGTAAGGGCTACCGCAATCGGCACGGTCACTGACGGTAATGGCGTCAGGGTACTGGACCCAACTGGAAGAGCCATCGATATCGGAATGACTGGATTTCAGCATTTCGCAGGCAAATATTAAGAGAGTCGGTCCAACCTTCGGTCGCGGGTGAGCTTGACCAAATGTCCAGTGGATATTTCTGATGCCAAAGAAGTTGATCATTATAATTGGTGTTATCGTCCTTCTTGCGGGAGGCGCGTTGGGGACCATGAGCCAGCTGGAAATTGGTCCCTTCTCGGCAAAAGAAGATGTCGACAAAAGTGCGACCGTCGCCGCCGAGGACCGCCCCCCCGATCCGCCGAGATTTGTCGCGGTGGATGTCCTTTTGGTTCCCTTGTTCACGGGCGATAGAGTATCGGGAACGGTGCAAATCACCGTACAACTTGAAACCTCTCCGAAAAAAGAAGACGAGCTCAAAAAACTTGTGCCGGTGCTCAAGGATGCCTTTATCCGCGATCTCAACGGCTACATCCCGCGCTTGATTCGCACTAAGGGACAGATCGATGTCAATTTAGTGAAGCAGCGCCTTAAAATTATCGGCGACAGAGCCATCGGTAAGGGCATCCTCGACGGCGTTCTGATTCAATCGGTTCTGAACCGGGCGGGGCGTTAATTTCCGCCGCCACCGGCCGGAAGATGAACAAATGGGTTAGCCGGTTGCGTTGCCCGGTCGCTTCTGGCATTTTCCCGGCGAATTTTTCGAAGCTGTTTTTTTGGCCAATTATTTCCGCTGGTCGTAGACGGTAGCAACTCCGATATATCGCACTCATTAAAGGGGCAATGACAATGTCGACCGTTTCCATGTTGATCGTCGCGTGTGGCGTTCTTGCATTACTTTATGGCGCTTACGCCATCCGTTCCGTTCTCGCGGCGCCTGCCGGCACTGACCGGATGCAAGAAATTGCAGCGGCAATTCAGGAAGGCGCCAGCGCCTACCTCAACCGCCAATACACGGCAATCGCGATTGCCGGTGTTGTCATTGCTATTATCCTTGGCTGGTTGCTGGGGCTGACCGTGGTGATCGGTTTCGCAATCGGTGCCATTCTTTCAGGTCTCGCCGGCTATATCGGCATGAACGTCTCGGTCCGTGCCAACGTGCGCACCGCCGAAGCGGCGCGTAGTCAAGGCCTCGCGGCCGGACTTTCCGTTGCGTTCAAGTCTGGCGCGATCACCGGAATGTTGGTTGCCGGGTTGGCTCTGCTCGGCGTCGTTGTCTACTGGCTGGTTCTGCAAGAATTTGAAGACATCAGCACGAAGGCTGGCATGCGGCACGTTTTGGAAGCCCTTGTCGCCCTCGGCTTCGGTGCCTCACTGATTTCCATTTTCGCCCGTCTCGGCGGCGGTATCTTCACCAAGGGTGCGGATGTCGGTTCCGATTTGGTCGGTAAGATCGAAGCGGGCATTCCCGAGGATGATCCCCGGAACGCAGGTGTTATTGCCGATAACGTTGGTGACAACGTTGGCGACTGCGCCGGCATGGCCGCCGATCTGTTCGAGACCTATGCCGTCACCATGGTTGCGACGATGTTGCTAGGTGCACTGTTTTTCTCGGGCACCGACCAAGCCGCTATGATGACCTTGCCGCTTCTCATCGGTGCGGTATCCATCGTTGGTTCCGTGATTGCGACGTTCTTTGTTCGCCTCGGTTCAAGCCAAAGCATCATGGGCGCGCTCTATAAAGGGTTCTTCGCCAGTGCGATAATTTCGGGAATCTTGATTGCCGTCGTGATCAATTGGCAACTCGGTTTTGCGACCGAGTTTAAGGTTGCCGGCGGGGAAGCCATTTCTGGAATGGACCTCCTTATCTCTGCGGTCGTTGGCCTCGTCGTTACGGCACTGATTGTCTGGATCACCGAGTACTATACCGGGACTAACTATCGCCCTGTCCGTAGCGTCGCAAAAGCGTCTGAAACGGGTCACGCGACAAATATTATCCAAGGCATCGCGCTTTCGATGGAAGCCACGGCTTTGCCAGTTGTCGTTATTTGTGCCGGTATCATCGTGTCTTACATGACGGCAGGCCTCTATGGTCTGTCGATCGCGGCGACCTCGATGTTGGCGCTTGCCGGCATGGTCGTTGCCTTGGATGCGTTTGGTCCCGTCACGGATAACGCCGGCGGCATCGCTGAAATGGCCAATCTGCCTGAAGACGTCAGAAAGACCACCGATGCGTTGGACGCTGTCGGCAACACCACCAAGGCGGTTACCAAGGGCTATGCGATTGGTTCCGCTGGATTGGCCGCACTCGTGTTGTTCGCTGCGTTCTCGCACGATCAGCAGGTGCTCTTCCCTGACGTCAAGGTCAGCTTCTCTCTCAACGATCCGTTCGTTGTGGTGGGGCTGTTCATCGGCGGTCTTATCCCGTTCCTCTTTGCCGCCATGGGCATGATGGCGGTTGGCCGGGCAGGCGGTGCGATCGTCGAAGAAGTCCGTCGTCAGTTCCGGGAAATTCCCGGCATCATGGAAGGAACTGCCAAGCCCGAATATTACAAATGCGTCGATCTGCTGACCAAAGCGGCGATTAAGGAAATGATTATTCCGTCGTTGCTGCCGATTGTTGCGCCGATCGTTATCTATTTTGTGATCGAAGCGATTGCCGGCCAAGCCGCGGCGTTCTCTGCGCTCGGGGCATCCCTGATGGGTGTGATCGTGACGGGATTGTTTGTCGCCTTGTCGATGACATCCGGTGGCGGCGCCTGGGACAACGCCAAGAAATACATCGAAGATGGAAATCATGGCGGAAAGGGGGCCGAGGCCCATCACG
>JAQCKY010000092.1 GCA_027592155.1 Pseudomonadota bacterium | reverse complement strand
AAAAAATCCAGGATCTCCGTGTTTTTGGCGGGGATCGTTTTGGGAGCTTACGCCCCCGCCTTTATGTCGCGAAGGGAGGGGGGCGTTACTCATAAAATTATTTATCGCCATGATGTTCGCGTTGGTGATCTCGGTTGGCGGCGCCTTGGTCGTCGTCTCGATTTCATTAACCTCGGAAGAAGCCGAGCTCGCTGGTCTCGAGATTGATTTAGTGACCGCCGCCGGCCCCCAGGATGCAGCCGACAGCGATCCGCCCCCGAAAGACCCTGACGATGATGCAGTCGGTGAGGCCTTGATCAAGATGCAGGAGAATTTGGGCGGAGGCGGGGCGTTAAACCTCGCCGTAACTTTGGGCGACACACAGGGATCAAAATATAAGGATCTCGCGGCCAAGGACTTATCAACGGCCCAGATTAACGATGACATCAAGGAAGAAATCCTAGCCATTAAGACTGCAACGGTGCGAGGGGGCGGTAATCCCGGGAATCCCGCCAAAGACAGCGTCGGTCAACAGCTCTATGGCGCCGCCGCGATTGGCGACATTCAATTGGCGGCAAACGCGTTAAACGACGGCGCAGACGCCAACCAGCCCATTTTGGGCGTGACCCCCCTTTACCGCGCAAGCGGCAATGGGTATCTGGATATCGTGAAATTACTCGTTCAGCGCGGCGCCGACATCAATTTAGCATCCAGCGAGGCCATTAGGACACCGCTTCACGAAGCTGCGGTGAGAGGCCAAATCGACGTTGTACGATTTCTTCTCGAACAGGGCGCAAACGTCAACGCGAAGGATAAGACGAGCCTAACGCCTCTCGGTCATATTTTGAGCGCACAACTCCCTCAGAACCGGCCGGAGAATGTCCGGGAAATTTCAGATTTGTTGGTGAAATTTGGGGGTACGAAATGAAAACAGCCGCCCCAATCCGCACCACCTACCCTTGACATCAGAAAGCCGCCCCCCGATACTCCGCGCCTCTTTGGACGGGGCCCCGGCGCCGTCTTTTCGCGTTTCGGAGGGTGATCGATGATTAGCGCTGTTATGCCGACTTACGGCCGCACGGATGTCGTTTTCGAGCGCGGTGAAGGCACTTATTTGTTCGACACGGACGGCAAACGCTATCTCGATTTCGGGACCGGTATCGCCGTGGTCTCGATCGGGCATGCCCATCCCCATTTGGTCGAGGCCCTGAAGGACCAGGCTGAGAAGCTTTGGCATTGCTCCAACCTCTATCGCATCGCCGGACAGGAAAAATTGGCGCAGCGGCTGGTCGATATCAGCTTTGCCGACACGGTGTTCTTTTGTAACTCCGGTGCCGAAGCGGTCGAGGCCGGGCTGAAGATGGTCCGTAAATATCAGAGCTCCATCGGCAACAGCGGCAAGTACCGGGTCATCACCTGCGAGCAGTCCTTTCATGGGCGCACGCTCGCGACGATTTCGGCCGGCGGGAACGATAAACACCGGGAAGGCTTCGGGCCCATGGTCGATGCCTTCGACCGGGTCGCCTTCGGCAATCTGAACGAGCTTAGAGACGCCATCACGGATGAAACCGCGGCGATCTTGGTCGAGCCGATCCAAGGCGAAGGCGGCATTCACCCGGCCGAGCCGGAATATTTCCAACGCCTGCGGGAAACCGCCGACGAGTTCGGCCTGGCCCTATTTTTCGACGAGGTTCAGACCGGCGTCGGGCGAACCGGTAAATTCTTCGCCCATGAATGGACCGGCATCACACCGGACGTCGTTTCCATCGCCAAAGGGCTGGGCGGCGGCTTTCCCGTCGGGGCTTGCTTGGCGACCGAGAAACTCGCGGCGGCGCTGGGGCCCGGCACCCACGGATCCACCTTCGGCGGCAACCCCCTCGCCATGGCGGCGGCAAACGCGGTCTTGGATGTCGTCTTGGAAGATGGCTTCCTGGATCATGTTATTGAGATGGGAAATCTTCTCCGCGGCGAACTGCAAAAATTGGTGGAGCGGCATCCGGCGGTGTTGGAACAGGTTCGCGGCGGCGGCCTGTTGCTCGGCCTCAAAGCCAAGGCGCCGAATATGGATATCGTCAACGCCCTGATCGCCAAGGGTCTGCTCACCGTGCCCGCGGGCGACAATGTCATCCGCTTTATCCCGCCGCTGACCGTCAGCGCCGGCGAGATCGCGGATGCGGTGGCCCTTGTCGACGAGGTTTGCGGGGACCTGGCGCCGTGAGCGATCGGCCGAGACATTTCCTGGATATCGATCGGGTCCACCCGGGAACCCTGCGCCAGATCATCGAGCGCGGTAAGAGGTTCAAGAAGGACCGCGCGTCCGCCAACGGACTCCTTGCCGGCAAAACGCTCGCCATGATCTTTGAGAAAAACTCGACCAGAACCCGGGTTTCCTTCGAGGTTGGGATGAACCATCTGGGTGGAAACGCGGTTGTGATGAGCGACCGGGATTCCCAGATGGGGCGCGGCGAAACCGTCGAGGACACGGCCCGCGTGCTGTCCCGCTATGTCGATGCGATCATGATCAGGACCGACGATCCGTCGAAGCTGCACACCCTGGCGAAACACGCGACCGTGCCGGTGATCAACGGGCTGACCGACGCGTCGCACCCCTGTCAGGTCATGGCCGATATCATGACCTATGAGGAACACCGCGAATTTATCAAACGCAAGGTGATCGCCTGGGTCGGCGACGGCAATAATATGACGACATCGTGGCTGCACGCCGCCGTTCAATTTCAATTTGAGCTGCGGATCGCCACCCCGCCGGAATTGCGGCTGTCCCAAGGCGAGATCGGATGGGCAAAATCGGAAGGCGCCAAGGTCAGCGAGCATACGGATGCCAAAGAGGCGGTTGCCGGCGCCGATTGCGTGACCACGGATACTTGGGTCTCGATGGGCCACGACGCGGAAAGAGATAAGCGCCTCGCCCTTCTGGCGCCCTATCAGGTGGATGGCGCGCTGATGACGCTCGCCAAGCCGGACGCCATTTTCATGCATTGCCTGCCGGCACACCGAGGGGAAGAGGTGACCGAGGATGTTATCGACGGCGACCAATCCGTCGTCTGGGACGAGGCGGAAAACCGCCTCTATGCCCAGATGGGAATCCTCGCCTGGTGCCTCGAAGCGACGTGAGCGCAGCCATCCCCGACAGGCAATTTCCCAATCATGTCCAACCCTTCCGGGTCGAAAACGGATGGATTCGCGGCCGCCTGATCCGGCTCGGCAGCGCCTTCGAGCAAACCGCCGTCCACAATAAATATCCAAAGCCGGTCGGCCGGATTCTGGGCGAAACGCTGGCCCTCGCCGCGGCCCTTTCCACCGCCCTGAAATTCGAAGGGAACTTTAAGTTGCAGGCCCAAGGGGACGGCCCCGTCAGCCTGCTGGTCGTGGATATCACCAGCGACGGCGGCCTTCGGGGGTATGCCCGGTTCGATGCAGAGGCGTTCGACGGCGATAACTTGCAGGGCCAGGACCCCTTCACGGCGGACTCCGATCTGGTGCCCCGCCTCTTGGGCGCCGGTCATCTGGCCTTCACGGTCGACCAAAACCTGGAAGGCGACCGTTATCAGGGCGTCACCGCCTTGGCCGGCGGCAGCCTGGCCGATTGTGCCCATACCTATTTCCGGGATTCGGAACAGCTTGAAACCGCGATCAAGTTGACTGCGCACTATGGCGGTGACGGCGTTGCCCCCCGCGCGGCGGCGCTGATGATCCAGCGCATGCCGGGCGACAAGCCGCCGGAAATGCCCGACGAAGAGGCGGAAGAAGCCTGGCGGAACGCGGTTATTTTGATGAGCTCCGTGACCTCTCAGGAGCTGTTGGACGCCGAGCTTCCGACCCAGGATATTCTCTACCGGCTCTACCATGCCGATGGGATCCGGGTTTACGACAAGCTCCCGCTCCGCTTTCAGTGCCGCTGTTCCCGCGATAGGGCGACCGACATGCTGATTAACTTCGGCGGCGATGACTTTAATGATATGAAGACCGAAAATGGTATGATTGTCGTGAGCTGTGAATTTTGCCGGACCGATTACGAATTCACCGAACAGGAACTTATCGACCTCAAGTCAGCCGAGAGCCAGGAGTCACCGACGACATGATGAACCGTAGAACGATCTTCACGCGCCGCAGCGTCTTGTGGCTTGGGGCCGCCCTGCTGTTGACGGCCTGCGAGACCGTCGTTGTCACGCCACAGTATCCGGAGGTGACCTTTCGTCATCTGCCGCCGCTGCGCCTGAACGTGGTCGATATCCAGATCGTCAACGAGGCGCCGGCGGATACGAGGGCACCGAACATCGCTCATTTGTTCCCAACCTCTCCGGCACGGGCGCTGGAGCGCTGGGCCGAAGACCGTCTGCAGGCCAACGGAACAAGCGGCACGGCGCGTTTCACCATTCACGAGGCCACGGCGGTCGAAAGCGCCCTTAAAGTCGATCGCGGCCTCGGCGGATTGTTCAAGAAAGAACAAAGCGAGTGGGTCGACGCCACGGTCCGCGCCACCCTGGTTGTTCTGGATGCCCGCGGCACATCCCAAGCCTCCGCCACCACCCGCGCCACCCGCTTCATCACGCTCCGCGAAGACGCGAGCTTGGAAGACCGTCGCAAGATTTGGTTCGAACTGACCGAAAAACTGATGGCGGATTTCAACAAAGAAATGGAACGCAACATCCGTCGTCATGTGGCGCCGTTTTTGGCACCGTGAGTTTCGGGGCGGTAGGTGTCTGAGTCATACCCGCATAAACGGGATAAACAAATCTTTCTCACATTTCTCCTAAGGCCTACTTGTTTGTGCATCATAGCCGGTACTTGACGAGGGGAACAAACCTTTGTCGCCAGAGCTGGTGCACAATATTTGGTTGCATTCAGATGTTTCTCTATTTAGGAAAATATCTATGACATAGCCATTCAAAGCCCTCGCTTCTGATCAACGGCCTCTATATCTACCTTACGCCCTTTTGCTCTCACGCGAGGTCCATTGCGGCGGAACTAAAGAAAGGGCCTTCCAATGACCAGTGACTCTCTTTCACCAGCTATCAAACGGTTCATTGACTATTTCGGCAATCTTGGTCCGAGATGGGGACTTTCTGCAGACGCCTGCCGCATCCATGCATTGGTGTACGTACTGAACAGACCGGTATCGAATAAGGAGATTTCCGAATCACTTGGCTTGAATAAGCATACGCTCCGTGACGCAATCGACTATCTAATCGATTATAAGATGATTTTCGAATGTTCGCCGTCAATCTGGACGACAAGCGGTGATCCATGGGAAATGCTCATGGTCGGCTTAGAAGAACGACGCAAACGGGAGTTGCCACTTGCACTTGAAACGCTTCAGCAGTGCCAGGAGGAAGCCCGATCTGATGATGGAACGGAACAGACGTCTGCCGATCAGATTGGAAAAATGCTTAATCTGGTTGGCGGTCTCGGTGCAATCGATGCACAGTTTCGAAGACTGCCTCCAAGGTTGGTTCGGGGTTTGGTCGATGTTTCGAGTAAGGCGGCACGCATGTTCGGTGGGGTACCCGCGAATAGGCGGTAGGGGGGCCACAAAATGACAGCAATGCAGACCTCCGATGCTTACAAGGTAAACTCGCTGACCCATCTGGATACGGCTGATCCTGTCCATGGCCGTGTGACTTGGGACCCGTGGCGATCGATCTGGAATGCTTCCATGTTGTCTGCTGCAATTGTCATGGGACCGATATTGTTCTCATGGGATGGCTTCGTTGTGTTCCTTGTGATTTCTGCCGTTACATTATGCGCCGGCCATTCGGTAGGATTTCACCGCCGCCTGATTCATAGGAGCTTCGGCTGTTCGAAATGGCTAGAGCGAACACTCGTATGGTTCGGAACCGCCGTTGGAATGGGCGGCCCGCTGTGGACAACCCGCCTTCACGACAGCCGAGATTGGGCGCAACGCCAACCGGACTGTCATGCGTTTCTCCGGCATCAAAGGACATTTTGGATCGACGGCCTACTCTATCTTCACGGTACACTGAAGCTAGAAAATCCGCCCGGTTTTGATCCCGGACCAGGTATTAGCGATGACCCGTTCTATCGTTTCCTTGATCGAACTTGGATGCTGCATCAGGTGCCGATAGGTCTTGTCCTTTATTGGTTCGGCGGTTGGTCTTGGGTGATCTGGGGAATTTGCGTTCGCGTAGCCGCCTGCACGACGATGCATTGGTTCATTTCCTACTTTGCCCATACGCGAGGGCCTCAGGATTGGATCGTCGATGGCGCAGTAATCCAGGCACACAACGTACCGTCAATGGCCATCCCCACCATGGGTGAAAGTTGGCATAGCAATCACCATGCATTCCCAAGTTCGGCGCGGCACGGATTATACCCAGGGCAGATTGATTTCGGCTGGAATTTCGTCTGTGTTCTCGAATGGATGGGACTTGTTTGGGATGTCAAAGTCCCGGCGAATCTCCCGCCGAGGACGGGGATAACCCCCGTTACTGATAGGGCCATGTCGGTGGCAGCGCGAGGACAGGCCGAATTGTCCGAGGGAAGCGCCTAACTGATGGCTCAGACTTCTCTAATAACGGTCCGAGATGCCTTGGACCGGCACAGGGGAGAAAATGGGATTGAACTGGACGCGGCTCACGCAACGACGTGGGTATGTAATGTCCCACCATTCAGGGTTCGCATACCGAATTTTCAATGGCGTCGTGCTGCAATTCTTCGTCACGATTTACATCACATACTGACGGGCTTTCCCTGCACGGTTCGCGGGGAATGCCAAATGGCCGCATGGGAATTCGCCGCTGGGCGATTCAGTGACTATAGAGCCACGCTTTTCTGCCTGCCGTTAATCGCTCTTGGTGTTGTTCTCATTCCGTCGGGCACGTTCAGAGCATTTGTACTTGGTCGTCACAGCACAAGCCTATATGGCAGGCACCTTGGTATGGAGTTGAGCTTGGCCACCGTTCGAAAATCCACATTGCCAGATTGTTTGCCTGAACCGGGTGTACGAGACGGAATTGAATTTGTGGGACTGACGGTTATCTCATCGATGCCGCTGGTCTTACTCGGCGCGGCGGCAATGGCAATACTCTGAAATCAGCATCAACGATGGAATTCAGCAGGCAGGAAACTCATTCCGTATGACTTTTTCTCGTCAAGGCTGCAAAGAGGTTTCCACGTTTTTCAGACGTAATTTAATGAGGGGGTAGTCATGAGAGCAATCGCCTGCCATAATTTTATTATCCTGATAGAGCGCGGACAGTTTGCTTAAAAGGCCGTCAGTGCTAAATCGAATCCTTCGCCGCCCGCCTACTCAAACTCGATCTCCAGGACGCGGATTTCGACGTCGCTGACGTTGGTGGCGTTGTGTTCGATCGGGGCTTGGTAGGCGACGGTGCGGCCGTCTTGGTAGTCGACGAATTTTTCCGTGCCGTCGGCGTTTTCCAGGCGGAGACGCCCGCCCGACTGCTGCACCGTGACATAGTCGTGGGTATGGCGATGCCAGCCGGTCTGCGCCCCGGGGGCGAAGCGCCACTCCGTAATGCGCGTCTTGTTGTTGTCGAGTTTGACGTCGCGCTCTGCCGTGGTGGGGGTGGGTGCGGTTGAGGCCTTGTCCAACAGAATTGACATCGCGCGGCCTCCTCCTCGTCGCCTAATACATCATATCGGCTGCTTTGAGCAGCAAGGTGCGGTTGACGCCATCCGAGTGCAGAAAAGCAGCGGCGTCACGCATCAGCTTTTCAACAC
>JAQCKY010000091.1 GCA_027592155.1 Pseudomonadota bacterium | reverse complement strand
AACTTTGGACGAATTGGATCAGGAAGCACTGATTACAATCTTGACCGAGCCGAAGAATGCGCTGGTCAAGCAGTATCAGCGCCTGTTTGAGATGGAGGATACTCGTCTGACGTTCTCGGACAGTGCCCTCGAATCAATTGCGGACAAGGCGGTTGCCCGAAAAACAGGCGCACGCGGTTTGCGTTCGATAATGGAGAACATTCTCCTCGACACGATGTTCGAGCTTCCCGGCTTGGACGGTGTGGAAGAAGTGGTGATTAACCAAGAAATTGTACTTGGAAATGCCAGCCCTCTTTACATCTACGCCGATCGACGAGACGATCTCGATAACAGTGCGTAGCTGTCGAACATAAGTGAATGTCAACCGTTGAACTTCACTTATTTTGGGCCAACTTATTTCACGAGGGGAAATTGAAATAAGCCGCCGCCGCAGGCAGAATATACCCGTTCTCGACCATACTGCGCCGGCACATGTAGGAGAATGGATTTGGTGACTTCCGCTGGCGAATTGTATCCGGTCCTGCCGCTTCGAGACATCGTCGTATTTCCACATATGATCGTGCCGCTGTTTGTCGGACGCGAGAAATCTGTGCGCGCGCTTGAAGATGTCATGCAGGACGACAAGCAAATTCTTTTGGTCGCGCAGAAGAATGCGGCGGATGATGATCCCGACGCCAAGGATATTTATACGGTCGGTACCGTATCGACCGTCTTACAGTTGCTGAAGCTGCCAGATGGCACCGTCAAAGTGCTGGTCGAAGGCGGGCATCGCGCTGAAATTTCGCAGTTCACGGAAAATGAGAATTTTTTCGAAGCAATTGCCGTCGATATTCCCGAGCCGGAGGAAGACGAAGAAGAACTGGAAGCCATGTCCCGTTCGGTGGTGAGCCAATTTGAGCATTACATCAAGCTCAACAAAAAGATTCCGCCGGAAGCGCTGGTTTCCGTTAACCAGATCGAGGATTACGGCAAACTTGCCGATACCGTCGCGTCCCATCTGGCGTTGAAGGTCTCCGAGAAACAAGAACTTCTTGAGATCGAAGAAATCAGTAAGCGCATGGAGCGCGTTATCGCCTTCATGGAGGCCGAAATCGGCGTTCTTCAGGTCGAGAAAAAGATCCGCAGCCGGGTTAAACGGCAGATGGAAAAGACCCAGCGAGAGTACTATCTCAACGAACAGATGAAGGCGATCCAGAAGGAGCTTGGTGAAACCGAGGAAGGCAAGGATGAAGCCGCCGAACTCGAGGAGAAGATCAACAAAACCAAGCTGACCAAGGAAGCCAAGGAAAAATCCTTGGCGGAGCTGAAAAAACTTCGCTCGATGAGTCCGATGTCCGCCGAAGCGACGGTGGTCCGGAACTATCTTGATTGGGTCCTCAGTATTCCGTGGAAGAAACGCTCCCGCGTTAAGAAGGATATTGCGGAAGCCCAAGCCATTCTTGAAGCGGACCATTACGGCCTTGAAAAGGTCAAGGAACGAATTCTCGAATATCTCGCGGTTCAAGCCCGGGTTAATAAGGTAAAGGGACCGATCCTATGCCTTGTTGGGCCTCCCGGTGTCGGCAAAACCTCTTTGGGAAAATCGATTGGGCGAGCGACCGGCCGTAACTTTGTGCGGATGTCTCTCGGCGGTGTTCGCGATGAAGCCGAGGTGCGGGGACATCGACGTACCTATATCGGCTCCATGCCTGGTAAGATTATCCAGGGTATGAAGAAGGCGAAAACGTCTAATCCGCTCTTCCTGCTCGACGAAATCGATAAACTTGGCCAAGACTGGCGCGGCGATCCGTCCTCCGCACTTCTGGAGGTTCTCGATCCCGAGCAGAACGGTACTTTCCAGGATCATTATCTCGAGGTCGACTACGATCTGTCTGATGTGATGTTCGTGACCACGGCGAATACGCTGCGTATTCCCCAGCCGTTGCTTGATCGAATGGAAGTGATCCGTATCCCCGGTTATACCGAGGACGAAAAGGTTGAGATTGCCAAACGCCATCTCATCGAAAAACAATATGAAGCCCATGGGTTGAAAACCGACGAGTGGTCAATCTCCGAATCGGCGCTTCGGGACGTGATTCGCTATTATACGCGCGAGGCGGGTGTTCGTAGTCTCGAGCGCGAACTGGCGAATCTTGCTCGGAAAGCGACCAAAGAAATCATGATGAAGGGGCTTAAAAAGGTTACGGTTACTCAACGTAATCTTGAAAAGTTCGCCGGCGTTCGCAAATACCGTTATGGCGAGGTTGAAGCCGAGGACATGGTCGGTGTTACGACTGGGTTGGCTTGGACCGAGGTCGGCGGTGAACTGCTGTCCATCGAGGCCGTCATGTTGCCCGGTAAGGGCAAGATGATGATCACCGGTAAACTCGGTGACGTGATGCAGGAATCGATACAAGCAGCCCGGTCGTTCGTCCATGCCCGCTCGGCTGATTTCGGCATCATCGCATCGCGGTTTGAGCGGAAAGATATTCATGTTCATGTCCCTGAAGGGGCGACACCGAAAGACGGCCCCTCCGCGGGGCTGGGGATGATGACGTCGATCGTCTCGGTCCTAACCGGCATTCCGGTTCGTAAAGATGTTGCGATGACCGGAGAGATCACGCTTCGTGGACGGGTTCTTCCCATCGGCGGGCTCAAGGAAAAGCTCCTTGCGGCGCTCCGCGGAGGGATCAAAACGGTCATCATTCCGAAGGACAATGAGAAGGATCTCGCGGAGATTCCCGAAAATGTGAAAAAGAACATGGAATTAATCCCCGTAAGCAGCGTCGAAGAGGTGCTTGAACACGCTTTAGCGGCCCCTATTGTCCCCATCGAATGGGAAGAAGAGGATGAGACAAGCAGCAAGGTTCGAGGGGCTTCTTCGGATGAAGAAGATGATCATGGTGGCCTCGTAACGCATTGAAAATAAATAATATTTCTGAATATTTTTGTTCAGATCAAATTGGACGGCGCCGGAGAAATTCTCCCGGCGTCGTCTTCGATTCCGCGCTACGCCGCAGACGTCTGCGAAAAATGCTGCGAAAAACTGCGCTTGATCGATTGACGCCGCGAAGCGACGCGCCGTAAACTGCTCTCACTCACACATATAGAGGCGTTACAGAATTTCTATTTCCTTGGCTTATTCACATTTTATGGGGGTCTCACCGTGAATAAAAATGATCTCGTTTCCGCAGTTGCCGATTCCGCTGGACTATCCAAAGCCGACGCAGCGAAAGCCGTTGACGGCGTGTTCGATTCCATCACTGGCGCATTGCAAGGTGGTGGAGAAGTCCGCGTTGTCGGTTTCGGCACGTTCTCCGTTGCCAACCGTAAGGCAACCACGGGTCGTAACCCGCGGACCGGCGAAACCATTCAAATTCCGGCTTCAAAGCAGCCGAAGTTTAAAGCGGGTAAAGGGCTGAAAGCCTCCGTCAACTAACATCGCTTCTTGCGACTAAGTTATCCGGATAATGCCGGCCGCACATAAGCGGTCGGCATTGTTCATTTCTATCTTAGGGACTATATGATCCCTAATTGGTAAGGGCGGTTAGCTCAGCTGGTAGAGCGTCACGTTTACACCGTGAATGTCGGCGGTTCGAACCCGTCACCGCCCACCAATTCTTTTTAAATTCCGAATACTGAAATGTGACGCCTTTGTGACCGGTTTTCCTTGATTTCCACCCCGAATCATCACCATCTAGGGGATAGGCGGAGCACCGATCATAAATTCTTAAATTTCCGCCGTTCTTTTGAGGACTAGTTGCCTTGACACCCATTGGGGCTTCGACTACTAAGCGCGCGCGGGCGAACCTAGACAGTGGGGGTGTAGCTCAGTTGGTTAGAGCGCCGGCCTGTCGAGTCTCGTCACTCCCGCCATATCTCGTCTAGGCTGCTACGGTGGCAATCGATACTAGGTCAACCGATCTCGAATGGGACCCCATGAACGCGTTGCTCGCACAATATCTTCCCATTTTGATTTTCATTGGCATTGCCGTTGGATTGGCGGGGATCATTCTCACCGCGTCCTTCATTGTCGCGCGGCAGTATCCCGACATGGAAAAGCTCTCTCAGTATGAGTGCGGGTTCGAGCCTTTCGAAGATGCCCGGACCAAGTTCGATGTTCGGTTCTATTTGGTGGCGATCCTTTTCATCATTTTCGACCTTGAGGTGGCATTCCTATTTCCTTGGGCCGTCAGCCTTGGTCAAATCGGTATATTTGGGTTCTGGTCCATGGTCGTATTTCTCGGCGTGCTGACGGTCGGCTTCGTCTATGAGTGGAAGAAGGGAGCCTTGGAATGGGAATAGAACCGACAACCTCAAGTACCGGTAAGGTGTTGCTTCCGCCCGGTCCCGATCAGGATGCGATTCTTAATCAAGTAAACGACGAGCTGACCAATAAAGGCTTTTTGGTTTCGCAATTGGACGACCTGGTAAACTGGGCGCGTACCGGTTCGCTCTGGCCGATGACGTTTGGCCTCGCTTGCTGCGCCGTCGAGATGATGCATGCCTATGTCAGCCGTTACGATCTTGACCGATTCGGTGTGGTACCCCGGCCCAGTCCTCGGCAGTCGGACGTGATTATCGTTGCCGGGACACTGACCAACAAAATGGCGCCGGCTTTCCGCAAGGTTTACGACCAAATGGCGGAACCCCGTTACGTTATCTCGATGGGCTCCTGTGCCAATGGCGGCGGCTACTACCATTATTCCTATTCGGTTGTTCGCGGCTGCGACCGCGTCGTGCCGGTAGATGTTTATGTTCCCGGATGCCCGCCGACCGCCGAGGCGCTGGTCTATGGTATCCTTCAGCTTCAAAGGAAGATCCGGCGCACCGGAACGCTTTGGCGTTAGAGCGGGCTGGAGTAGGGATACGGTAATTGGTATGGCGGACGTTCAACCCATCAAAGATTTCAGCGATTACATCGCTGGTGCATTGGGCACAGACCTAACCGGGTCGACGGTGGCTCTGGGAGAACTAACGCTGGAACTAGAGGCCAATAAACTCCTCAAGGTTCTCGCTTATCTCCGGGACGACGTTAATTGCCAGTTCAAGATTCTTCTCGATATTTGCGGTGTCGATTTCCCGGAACGGGAACGCCGTTTTGACGTCGTGTACCATATGCTGAGCTTGACCCAGAATTTACGGGCCCGCCTTAAGGTCCAACCGGGTGAAAACACGCCGGTTCCCTCTGCGGTGGAGCTGTTTAGCGCCGCCGGCTGGTGGGAGCGGGAAGCCTGGGATCTTTACGGTATCTTTTTCGCCGGTAATCCGGATCTTCGGCGCATCCTCACCGATTATGGGTTTGAAGGTCATCCGCTGCGCAAGGATTTCCCGCTCACCGGCTATGTCGAGGTGCGATATGACGATGAACAAAAACGCGTTGTCTACGAGCCCGTAAAGCTGACCCAAGATTTTCGCAATTTTGACTTCCTGAGTCCGTGGGAAGGGATCCTGCAAGAGCTTCCGGGCGACGACAAAGCCACCGTCGGCGAAGACGACGAGGCGGCCGTGAAGGCAGACAAGTAATGGCCGAAACTCAAATCAAAAATCTCACCATGAATTTCGGGCCCCAGCACCCGGCCGCCCATGGTGTGCTGCGCCTGGTCCTCGAGATGGACGGTGAAGTCATCGAGCGCGCGGATCCCCATATCGGATTGCTGCATCGCGGCACGGAAAAGCTTATCGAATATAAGACTTATATGCAGGCGGTCCCGTATTTCGACCGGCTGGATTACGTCGCGCCGCAGAATCAAGAACACGCCTTCGCGCTGGCAGTCGAGAAACTTGCCGGGATGGAAGTCCCGCCGCGCGGTCAATATATCCGGGTGCTCTATGCAGAGATTGGGCGCATTCTGAATCACATCCTCAACATCACGGCCTATGCCATGGATGTCGGCGCGATGACGCCGATGCTTTGGGGCTTCGAGGAGCGCGAGCACCTGATGGAGTTCTGCGAACGGGTCAGCGGCGCCAGACTTCATATGGCTTATTTCCGGCCGGGCGGTGTTTCGCGAGATATGCCGGCGGGCCTGGCCGACGATATCGCCGCCTGGTGCGAACGTTTCCCCAAGTTGATCGACGATATTGAATCGCTCCTGACCAATAACCGTATTTTCAAACAGCGCACCGTCGATATCGGGATTATTTCAACCGAGCAGGCTTATGACTGGGGCTTTACCGGACCCAACTTGAGGGCCTCCGGTGTGGCGTGGGATCTTAGAAAATCGCAACCCTACGATGGCTACGAAAAATTCGAATTCGATATTCCGATCGGCAAAAATGGCGATTGTTACGACCGCTATCTCATCCGCATGGTTGAGATGCGGGAGTCGGTAAAGATCATGCAGCAATGTCTGGAAAAAATGCCGGCCGGTAAGGTTAAGGTGGACGATCAAAAATATGCGCCGCCGTCGCGCGCCGAGATGAAGCGGTCGATGGAAGCGCTGATCCATCACTTCAAGCTTTATACCGAGGGCTATCACGTCCCGGAGGGAGAGACCTATACCGCCGTTGAGGCGCCGAAAGGCGAATTCGGCGTTTACCTGATTTCCGACGGCACCAACAAACCTTACCGTTGTAAGATTAGGGCACCGGGATTTGCACATTTGCAGGCTCTCGACATGATGAGCCGGGGACATATGCTGGCGGATATCGTGGCCAATATCGGATCGATCGATATCGTGTTCGGGGAGATTGATCGATGAGCAGTAATTCAGCGGCCTCGTTCGTTCAGCCTGATAGCTTTGAATTCTCGCCCGCGAGCCTCGAAGCGGCCAAAGCGGAAATTGCTAAATATCCTGAGGACCGCCAGCAAAGCGCCGTCATGCCGCTGCTGGATATCGCCCAGCGTCAGCACGATGGCTGGCTCCCCCGTGTCGCGATGGACTACATCGCCGACTTTCTCGACATGCCGAAGATCACGGTCTACGAAGTCGCCAGTTTCTACACGATGTATAATCTCGCGCCGATCGGTAAACATCATGTGCAGGTCTGCACCAATCTGCCCTGCTGGCTACGAGGTTCCGACGACGTGGTCAGCGCTTGCAAGAATGTGCTGGGTGTCGACTTTGGTGAAACCACCGAAGACGGCATGTTCACCTTGTCCGAGGTTGAATGCCTGGGCGCTTGTGTTAACGCGCCGATGATCCAGATTGGCGACGATTATTACGAAGACCTCGATGCGGCAGCGGCGGAAACAATCCTGACGGAGATCCGGGTCGGCAAGGAACCCGCAACCGGTTCCAGGATCGGCCGAAAATCCTGCGAGCCGATGACCGGACTGACGTCTTTGACGGAACTGGGTGCGAGCGGAGGAGATGCCTGATGCTGCGCGATAAAGACAGGATATTTACGAATATCTATGGTCTCCAGGATTCCGGACTGGCGGCCGCGAAGGCGCGCGGCGATTGGGACGGCACCAAGGCATTGCTGGAGCGCGGGCGCGAACAGGTTATCGAAGAGGTCAAGGAATCGGGCCTTCGCGGGCGTGGCGGGGCAGGGTTCGGCACCGGTCTCAAATGGTCCTTTATGCCCAAAGAATCAGACGGGCGCCCCCATTACCTTGTCGTCAACGCCGATGAGGGTGAGCCGGGCACCTGCAAAGACCGAGAAATTCTGAAAAGCGAACCGCACAAACTCGTCGAAGGTTGTCTCGTTGCCTGCTTCGCGATGGGCGCCCATGCGGCATATATTTACGTACGGGGTGAATTCTACCGGGAAACCCAGGCGCTTCAGAGAGCCA
>JAQCKY010000090.1 GCA_027592155.1 Pseudomonadota bacterium | reverse complement strand
TCCTATCAGCGGCCGCGGTGTATTTTTTGGCCGCCGCCACGTCTGTAAACCCTGCGATTTCCGCAGATTCTTTTGAGCAACGGCAAATGGCCGCCGTTCCGATCCCCTCGGTCGCGATGCCCAGTGTCACGGATGTACGGATCGGGGTCCACCCGGACAAAACCCGAATTGTCCTCGATGTCACCGCACCGATCGAGTTTGGTTTGCAAACCGCATCGGGGGGTAGTGGTGTTATCGTGGACATACCCGGCGTCGCATGGCTGGCGCCACGGTTTACGGCACGGCACGCCCGGGGACTGATCTCTGATTTGAATTTCAGCGGAAGATCGGGAGACGGCGGCCGGCTAAGTGTACTCAGCACGAGACCGGTACGGATAGCGCGCCCCATGATTCTGGCTCCTTCTGGGCAGTATGGACATCGTGTGGTGATCGACATTTACCCCACAGATTCAGTGGAACCGTCAGGCGAATTCGTTGCCGCCGGTCGAAGCATGCCCTTACAACGACCCGCGGCGGCGCGCTCCCCCCAGGCTCGAATGGCGGCTGCGCCCGCCCGGTCCCCAGCACCGCACGCCAGTGCGCTTCAGCCCGCGGAATGGCGAGGTGGATTTGAGACAGCCTCCAGTTTTCGGGGTCTGCCCAGAAACAATGCCCCACACAATAATATCCAGAGCGCTCAAATGCAGCCAGGCCCTCATGGGCAACAAGCGCCGGCTTCGACATTTCCCGGTTCCGGCGCTCCCCGACAGAATTTTTTTGGCATCGAAGGTCTCTATAGCCGCGGCGGCGGCGGGGCGTCGTTCGCATCTCGGAGCGATAATATCGGAACCGCCAATGTTAATAACATCGAATGGGACACGGGCTACGCCGTTTATGGCGCCGTCGGGATCGACCTGAGGAATAGCTTCCGCATTGAGGCAGAGGGCAGCTACAACTCCAACGCTGCCAAATCGATATCCGGGACGGCCAACGGGATTGGCGTGACCACCGGCAACATCGAAGGGGACATCGCGGCACTCACCTTTATGGCCAACGTCGCCTATGACATGACGAACGAGACGCGGCTTACGCCTTTCATCTTCGGTGGTGCCGGGATCGCCGGAATATTTGCCAATAGCATTTCCGCCGGTGGTGCCGCCGTCGCAGACGATTTCGATTGGGTATTCGCGCTTCAGGGCGGCGCCGGCGTCGCCTTCGATGTCAATGAACGGATTAGTCTGGAAGCGCTGTATAAGTACTTTGAGACGACCGACCCGGAGTTTGCGGATGGATCGGGTAATCCTTTCACATCGGAATATGCGACCCATTCCGTACTGTTCGGGGCACGCTATAAATTTTAAAGGGCCCGCGTCGGCTGAAAGCACTCGGCGTTCTCGGGCCCATAGATAGGCGCTGAATGTTATGGAGATCACGCCAACGCTGTCAGTTGACGATGCCGAAATAAAACTGCGGTTTATCCGCGCCTCGGGTCCGGGGGGACAGAACGTCAATAAGGTGTCCACGGCCGTACAATTGACCTTCGATGTGGAAAACTCCCCCTCCTTGCCGGCGGATGTCCGGCGGCGGTTACGGGCGTTGGCGGGGCAACGCGTCAGCCGGGACGGTGTCTTAACCTTGACGGCTCGCCGGTTCAGAACGCAAACCCGAAACCGGCAGGATGCTCTAGATCGGCTAACCGATTTGATTCAACAAGCCATGCAAGTACCCCGCACACGGCGAGCAACCCGGCCAACAAAGGCATCGGTTACACGGCGGCTGGATAGTAAAAAAAAGAAATCACTATCAAAATCGACACGGAGGATGGTACGCCGCGACGACGACTAACCCGTTCTCACCGTCGGTCGACCTCCTTGGGTTTTCTCTTTTCTGATCGTAGTTCGCGTGACAGTTTGCGGCACGATTGCTACGCTCACGCGGCACTTTTCCTTTAACTATTATCGAACTTACTGGATGAACGATCCCAGGCCAGGATCGGCGGGGGGCCCGTCGTCCGCCGTTTTACCGGCAATCCTTATTTCCATGCTATCCGCGGCGCTTTTCACCGGATCCCACGGTATTGTCCGCCACATTGGGAATGGCATTCATCCGTTCGAAATTGCATTTTTTTCCAACCTTTTTTCGTTCTTTTTTTACGTTCCCTGGATCATCAGAAATGGCCCCTCCGTTCTAAAGACCGATAAATTCCCCCTCCATTTTATCCGCGGTTTCATCAACGCCGGATCGCTGACCGCATGGTACATGGCGTTGGCAATTACCCCCTTGGCGGACGCAACCGCCCTCGCCCTAACCGCACCGCTATTTGTCACGCTGGGTGCCATCCTATTTCTCGGTGAAAAAGTCGGAAACAGGCGTTGGCTCGCATTGGGGATTGGAGCCTTCGGAGCCCTGTTTATTATTCGCCCCGGATTCGAGGCCGTCAGTATCGGCCTTCTCCTGGTCCTGGTATCGCAAGTTTTTAGCGCCGGCACGAAGCTGTTTGCCAAACATTTGTCGCAATTCGACAGTCCCATGGTCGTCGGCGCTTACGTTGCGATGTTGCAGACACCCATAACCTTCATTCCCGCCTTGTTTGTTTGGACCTGGCCGACGCCGGTTCAGCTTGCCTGGCTGTTGGGGGTCGGAATGCTCGTCGCTTTGGCACACATTAGCTTGGTCCTCGCCCTGAGTAAGGCGGACGCCAGTTTCCTAGAGCCGTTCGTGTTCGTTCGCCTCATTTACGCTGCATTAATCGGGTATTTTGCATTCGCCGAATTGCCCGAATTTTGGACTTGGGTCGGCGCGCTGATTATCGTCGGATCGACCACCTATGTTGCCCGGAGAGAGTATCTCCTGTTCGCCAAGGAACGCCGGACCTACAATCCTCCTGTGATTGACTGATCGCTCATGCCTCGCTACGGAATAACAGAACTCAATTATCCGGCCGACAGCCATAAGGGTCTGCAGGCGGCCAGCACGGAAATGGGACACGCAATGGAAACTAACCACGGGAACTTTCTCTGATGGCAGGGATCGAAAAAGCAAACGGGCATCGACCAAGCGGTCTGTTGCACCTGTTGGATCCGGCATTGCGGATGGCACCGCATCCGAAACAGGAAGAAGTAGCGTTTGATCTGGAAGAGGTTTTATCCTCGGTCGTTCGGCTTGAGTCACAAGTGCCGCCGGATTCGTTCAGCGCCCGAACCCTAGGCACGGAGCGCCAGGGCAACGCGGTCATGATCGATAAGGAAGGAATGTTCCTGACCATCGGCTATTTGGTCGTGGATGCAAATCACATCGTCCTCCATTCTCGGGGGGGCAAATCGGTCCAAGCCGAACTAGTCGGTTATAATCATGAGTCAGGCCTGGCGATCATCCATTCGCAATCGGACATGGGACTAAAGCCTGTAAAACTTGGTGATTCCGACATGTTGTCGGAACAGGACTACGTCATCATGGCCGCCTATGGAGGGCCGAACCATGCGATTAGCGGATCCGTTGTCTCGCGGAGAGAGTTCGCCGGATCCTGGGAATACCTTCTCAACCGGGCAATTTTTACCGCCCCTCTCCACCCGAATTGGAGTGGTGCCGGACTCTTTGGCAGAGACGGTACTCTCAGAGGTATTGGCTCCCTTTGGGTCAACGATGCCGAGGTCGGACGGCGCGAGAGCCCGGGCAATATGTTCGTTCCCATCAACCTGTTAAAGCCAATCTATGACGACCTCATCAGCCACGGCATGGTCACGGGGCCGACACGCCCGTGGCTGGGAATCTATACCGCGGAGGCCATGGAACGCCTGTTCGTTTCCGGGGTCACACCCGACGGACCGGCAGAAGATGCCGGTATTGAACCGGGAGACCTCGTCGTCGGCATCGAAAACAACCCGGTTACGACGCTGAGCGAAATGTATGAACAGGTTTGGAGCGCCGGCGTGGAGGGTGATGAAATTCTAATCAACATCCGCCGCGACGGCGAGAGCATGGATATTCGGGTTATTTCGGGCAGTCGCTATAGATTCATGCAACGGCGTAAACAGCACTAATTCCCTATATCCCCCACCTCAAAATCGGTGGATATAGGGAGATTGCCGGAGATATCGCCGGGCGCCCGGTTGGGTGCGCAAATTTGAAGCCTTAAACTGACCTTTGGAAAACCATCGGTCCGGCGCCCTTGACCCACAATCGAGGCGGCGTTACGACTTCATCTAAGAGGGTACAATTCGTTTATTCCATTTGATCGGTAGGGAGAGTTTCCGATGAAAAAATTGCTCGTCTATGGCGGCGGCGCCGTTGTCGCGATCGTGATCGCAGTCGTCGCAGGTACGGTTTTCTTTGCCGGCGATATTATTAAAAAGACCGTCGAAACACTCGGTCCGGAATTAACTCAAGCAGAGGTGACATTAGACAAGGTCGATCTCTCTCTGACCAGTGGCGAGGCTACCTTAACCGGTTTGGTCATCCGAAACCCGAAGGGCTTCAAAACGCCCCACACATTCGTGCTGGGAGAGGTCGCGGTAAAGATAGATACCGGAACGATCACAAGCGACACGATCGTTATTAATCAGGTGATCATCGACTCACCCGATGTTATCGCGGAGTTCCAAAAATTCAGCTTCAACCCACTGAAGGCGATGGCCTCAATCCAAGAATCGTTAGAGACATCGAACTTTATGACGATTCAAAGAAATGTTGATTCATACGTTAAAAAGAATATCGGATCCGGCAACGGGCAAACAGCGACTGCAGATAACGACAAGTCGGGAGACGGACCGAAATTAATTATCGAAAAATTCCGGATGAACAATGTCAAAGTACGAGCGGTTTCCCAATCCGGTCTGATGCTAGATAAATCAATCCCGCCATTCTCGATCTCCCTTGATAACATCGGCAAAAAAGAGGGAGGGTTGCCCCCCGCCGAAATAGCGGCGATTTTGATCCCCGCCGTGCAAAAAGAAATCACGGATGCGATGACGGGAGATCTGATCAATGCGGCGAAGGAAATGGTCGGCAAGCTTGGTGATGCCGCTAAAGGCGCCATGAAGTCCGTGACGGAGGGTGCCGGTAGCATGGGAAAAACCATTACCGAAGGTGCTGGTGGTGTCGGCAAAACCGTAACCGAGGGGGCCAAAGGCGCTGGCGATGCCATTAAAGGATTGTTTGGCAAATAAGAAACAGGCCGCGGGTCATGACGTCCGAATTTGAATTCGACTCCAGGCTCGCGGCCAACATCCATTTTGCCGACTGGGACCTTTCAACCGTCTTCCTTGTCGACGACAGCCGATTTCCTTGGCTGGTGCTGGTCCCACGGCGGGGCGGGATACGGGAAATTCATGACCTCTCCAACGAGGATCAAACGACGCTGATGGCAGAGATCACGCGGGCATCCAAAACCCTGACGAGGGCCTTCCAACCGGAAAAAATCAACATTGGCGCCATCGGCAATATGGTCCCGCAACTCCACATCCACGTGCTGGGGCGGCGCGAAGGGGATCCGCTATGGCCGGATCCTGTCTGGGGGCCGGGCGAGCGTGAGCCACACGTCAAACAGCCCTACTCGGACCCTGAAAAAGCGAAGACTATCGCGGCGTTAGAAGCCGCCCTCAACCGAGGCTAGGCAAGGCAAGCCCCGAAATCAGAGGCGGAGGCTACAGGCGCCTGAGCAACCTGCAACCCCCGCCCACCGAACCGTAATCAGCCCGATTGCCCACCATTTTGGTGTGACAAGTTCAGTCGATCATCATGGATATGGGGACGGTTCAATCGACCGTCTACCAAAACCATTCGGTCCGGGCGCGGGTTGCCCTCTCTCATGGTGACCTCCTTGGTGTAGGCATAGCGTTTATTATTGCGAACAGAGGATGCAAGAGCCGGGCCGAAATCCACGGCTGATAAGCGCTTGAGTCTTATAGAAAAAAATAAAACAGGTATTTCTAGCAACAAATTACCCGGAAATATTTGCCTATTCGGGCAATCCTGGCATGGGCACTTTTTCCGCCCGCGGATCACGCGCTGGCCAGTTCCCAGTCCCAACCTGAGTATAAAATTCGACCAAGCTTCGGTTGAACAAATCAGGCTCCTCCTGAGAAACGCAATGCCCGGTCTTTGGGAACATAACCAGCCCCGATGCCGGAATTCTGCGTTTTAGATAGAGGCTGGGACGAATGCAGCCCTCGTCTTCATCGCCGACAACGATCAACGTTGGATGGGGCATTTTCTCCAACTCTGCCCCGTAATCCCAGAGCGACGCCCGGCCTCCCTGGAAACCCCGCATCGTATTACCGGCTCCAATATTCGAATGCTCGGCGAACCACTGCGAGAATTCGGCAAATCCGCGTGGGTCTTTATTCATAAATTGTACCCGTGTTGGCCCCTGCCCGTATGTCTTTGCGAGAGCCGCTGAGCCTTCCGTAAAGAACCGCTGCGCCGTCTCCGCCGAATGTTGTCGAAAATCCGCTACCCGGTCCGGCTCACTTCCCGAGCCCACAGCGGCCAAAACGAGGGAGCGAACCCGCTCTGGATAGCTAAGCCCCACTTGGACCGCCGAGTAGGCTCCCATGGAGAGGCCAACAATATGAGCTTTTTCGATACCGAGATGATCCAGGACAGCGATGAGATCGTCCCGAAAATGATTTTGAGAATAGGCGTTCTGATCCTCCGGAATATCGGAATTGGGATAACCGCGCGATGAATAGGTAATGCATCGGTAGCGCCGGGAGAAAAACCGCATCTGTGCCTCCCAACTCCGGTAGTCCCCGGCAAATTCATGGGAAAAGATGATCGGAATACCGCTTCCGGTTTCCTCATAATAAAGCTTTACGCCGTCGGCCGCTGTTGCATGGGGCATGGTGATCTCCTAACTATTGAGAGTAGTTTAACCGGATATTCTCCGTAACAAACGCACTTGCTGGGGTTAAAATCATCGACACCGTGCCCTCCACGAGAATTAAAGAACCAGTCCGACGCCGTCCTCGCCGCCGGATTCCCATCTTGGTAGTCTTATTGTTCGGTACCGTCGGCATGACATTGGTCGCGGTTGCGCTGACATTTTTTCTCGGCATTACCAGCGCCCTTGAGAACACCCGCGCCGTGGGATTCGATCGCGCCGTTCTGGTCATGGACGGGATGGTAAAAGACATCGACGCACAGCTCGAACCGATCGCAAATCAGGCAAAGTGGATCGCGGATCAAGTCGAGTCTGGGCAGCTCGACATAAACGACGTCGAGCAGTGGGATTCCGTCATCAAGGTTATCCCCGCAAGTTCACCCCAGATCCTGTCGATTGCCCTATTGCGACCGAATCAAGAAGTTAGGGGATACAACGTCGGGACCGGCATGGTAATCGAAAATATCACGCCCGACCGAAATGTTTCCACACGCATCCTAAAGACGGCGGAAACTGTTTCCGGCGTGCAATGGTTTCCACCGCTGTGGCTTGCACCCATCCAAACCCTTAGCCTCAGCGCCTGGATACCGCTCAAACGCAACGGCAAGCTTCTCGGTATTTATATAACCGGTGTTGCCATTGGCGATATATCAAAGACGATTGTCCAGCGCACTCAGCGCAAGTTCCTAACGCCATTTATCCTGTTCGACACATCATGGGTTCTTACTCATCCGAACTTTGAAAGCTGGCGCCCTAAGACCGAGGAATTCGGTAAAGGCAATAGCTTTGGTATCGCGAGGGGTTCCGTTCCGCTACCAACGCTCGAGGATCTCGACGATCCCTATATTGCAAAAATTTGGGACGCGGAGGTGTTAGAG
>JAQCKY010000089.1 GCA_027592155.1 Pseudomonadota bacterium | reverse complement strand
GCAACCCCAGCATCACGTTCTAGACGTTGTCGCAACCCCCGGCCATGACCAAGGATTCGGATACCAACTGGCCGCTGATCACGCTGATCTATATCGCGACCATTACAGCGGCGACGCATCTCGGTAAGTCACCGCCCGCTCTGCCGTCGATCATGAAAGAGCTGGATGTCAGCCTGGTTGCCGCCGGCTGGATCGTCTCAATCGTCGGGCTTGTTGGTGCTACCGGGGGCATCGCAGCAGGATTGCTCGGCGACCGGTTCGGGCATGCGCGTCTGATGAAAACAGCGCTGATTGGGTTCGTCATCGGAGGAACCGCCGGCGCCTTCACTGAAACGGCGACGATGTTGCTGATCTCCCGAGCTGTCGAAGGCGGTGCCTATATCTGCGCCGCCGTTGCCTCTCCGTCTCTGATTGCCGGGCTGGCCTCTGACCGCGACCGAAGCCTGGCGATCAGCATCTATAGCACCAGTGTGCCGATGGGGATGACGATTGCCGTTCTAATCGCGCCTCTCATCCTGGAGCTCGGCGGATGGCGCGGCTTATGGTTGGCGGTCGCCGGCTTAAGCGCGGTGATGTTTATCCTGATCGCCATCTTCGTGCAGCCCGGACAGGCAAAACGCGCCGCGAAGGGCCAGTCGTTTCTATGTGACGCTTGGCTGACAATCTCGACACCGGGACCGAATATTCTCGCCGTCGGATTTATGACCTATACCGCGCAATGGACCGCGGTGATGGTTTGGTTGCCGACCTTCATCGTCGATCAACGCGCCGCCTCATTGGGGCTCGCCGCCCTTCTGACCGCGCCCGTCATCGCCATGAATATCGGCGGCAATTGGTTTGGTGGGGTATTGATGCACCGGGGCGCACCCCGTTGGCTGTTGATGACGGTGGGCACGTCGGTCATGGGACTTTGTGCCTTAGGGTTTTTCCCGGAATTTCTGCCGGATTCAGTGCGATATGTTCTCTGCCTCGCCTTTTCGTTTTTCGGCGGCATGCAACCCGCAAGCCTTGCGGCGGGCGGCCCGGTACATGCTCCCTCGCCCGCGCAATTGGGAACGACGAACGGTTACTGGCTGCAGGGCTCCCAGGTCGGACAGCTTCTCGGCGCACCCTCGGTCGCCTTCGTTGTGACAACCACCGGTGGCTGGGCGGCAGTTGGCCCAGCCTTGGTCATCGGAACCGTAATCAATATCGCGCTGGCGCAATGGCTCCGGAAACTGGAGACACGTCGTCCCTAATTACCGCGTCGGTTTGCCTGAACCCGTTCGTACATCGCCCGGACGTTCGCTTTGATAAAGCTGCCATAACCGCCCCAGCTCTTATATTTGTCCATGGTGACCGCCGCTACGACCTCATCGGCGGATTTACCGGCACGGGCCATTTCCGTCACCGCCGACCGCATTTCTTCAAAATATCCACGGAAGGCACGGACATCCGATTTGGTGCCGAGGCCGCCATGACCGGGCGACAGAATATCGAAATCCATCGCCTCAACGGTCTTTAGCGAGTCCACCCATTCATCGATGAAACTATCCGGCAGATCGCGGAAGGCGACGGATTTTACGGGAATGAAGTCGACCGCGTGGAGAACCCGTTCAGCTGGAAAACTAATGACGATGGAATTATCGGAGTGGTTCCGGCCGACATAATTGAGGTTTACGACCTTGCCGCCGAGTTCCAACGTCAGTTTGTCGGTAAAGGTAATGTCGGGCACCGGTGTCGCCCGCTTCTCATCGATGATGTCGCGCTTTGCGCGCTCATGGGCCACGAAGATTGCCGTATCGGCAAAGACTTCACCGCCGGAAATGTGATCGGCGTGATCATGGCTGTAGACAACATATTTGACGGTTTGGTTAAAACGCCGCTTCACCTCGGCCTTCAACCAGGTGGAGGCGTCATTGTTGATCGGGTCAACAAAGATAATCCCGTCCGGCGTCACCATGAGGACCGAATTATGAAAGTTATTTTTGAACTGATAAACGTTACCGGCAATGTTGGTGATCGACCGTTTTGGGGCCGGCCTTTGGGACGGTGCGGGCGCCGGAGTCGGCGTGGCTTGGGCCGGCTGGGTTGCTGGGGCCTGTTGCGGTGGCGGTTGGGTCAGTTGTTCCAAGCTCTCTTTCAGCTTGTCATGTCCAAACGCCATAACCGGTGAATGATGGAGGCTCAGTATGCCAGCGGCCATCAGTGCGGCGCCCGAAAGCTTTAGTATGCGGCTATAATTAAAAAATGACGTGTTCATCGATATCGTCTCCCTGAGAGTATATTTTTGGTGAATTTTTGGCTCAAGTAAGTATAGCCACAAATTCGGGCTGCGTGGCTAAGTGGATTCACGTAGGTGGTCTTTGAGGCGATCTTTGACAGGTTGCGACGGTTCGGCCGGCATTGGCGCTGTGTCCCCCGCACCGATAAACAAAAAAATGGCGGGAACGAATCCCGCCGATAGTCTTCTTGTGGGTATCCTTTGATACCGGTCAGGGCTGCTGGCCGGATGCCATCTTGAGTTGATCGAACCCGACCTTGCTGCCGTGGATCGGCAATACTGTCTCTACATCGAGATTAAGCCGGGTAATATTATCCCAAAGATTTTTCGTTGCCTGGCCGACTCGTTTCGCCGGCTCCTTTAAGATCGCCCGGGCGCTATAGGCATCTGCCACGCTGAGAAT
Organism: Pseudomonadota bacterium; assembly: GCA_027592155.1. Taxonomy (GTDB): domain Bacteria; phylum Pseudomonadota; class Alphaproteobacteria; order Rhodospirillales; family UBA2165; genus JAQCKY01. The sequence goes on along the minus strand of JAQCKY010000089.1, from coordinate 5,081 downwards.
TTTCTCCTTGGGCAGATAGATGACGTAAAGCCCGTTATTGTGGTAATTACCCACCAAACGATGCATCTCAACGGTCCGGCTACCATCGGTGAAAACATGCTTGTCGCCGAGGCTTATGAACTTGGCCTTTTTTCCAGATTTCGCATAGGCATCCGGGCTAAGCGTGTCTTTGCCGGCATAAGCCGCTTGCAGAAATTTGACGTTGTCCTTGAACGTGGCAATGGTGATCCCTTCCGACGCGGCGGCGCGAAGCCCTCCGGAATGGTCGAAGTGAAGGTGAGTATTCAGTACCGTCCTAATCGGTTTCCCCGGGATCGTCTTCCGGACTTCTTTCAGCACTGCCTTGACGCGCCCATCGCCCAGCGGCGCTTCGACCAAAAGCACATGGTCCTTCATCTCAATGGCAAGGCTGTTATGGGATCCACCCGCAATGAACCAGACGCCGTCGGCCGCTTTCTGCATCGCGACGCGTCCGCCACCGCCTCGGCGCATGTTTTCCGGAACTTTGATATCGGCGGCGGCGTTGACGGTCACCGCACTAATCGTAACGTCGAGGGACGGGTATCCTGCCGACATCGCCTTAATCTTGGTCGGGAATTTTACACCGTCGAACGTCTTGTAATCGGAATAAACGGTACGCACCGGCATATCGCCATAGACCGGATTGGCAACGATCGAATCCACGCCTCGCAGCAAATTATTCTTGTCGAACCAAGCCGTCGCCTGGAACGCACCCTTGGACCCAAAGGAGACGGTCTTGAACCGCTTGCCACCGACGCTTCGCATCGTCACCGGGGACTTGGCGGCCAAGGCAGCCTTGACGACCCCGTGGGGTGACAGCCACAGCGCATGCTTGAGCCCGGCTGTACCGCGGCTCGGATTGGCGTTCGGCCCCTGGACATTCCAACCGGTATCTCCGCTGATACCCGATACCCGCTGCTCCCGACCATTGCTGGGCGGGCGGCCGCCGCCACGCGCCGGCTGATCGCCAAAGGTAACGACGGTATCTTGGATCATTGAGCCGGTGCCGTAATTGATGGTGAGTTTATATTCCGGCAGGCCGAAGCGCGGCCAAGCCGCCGTTGGCGTTTCAGGTTGACCAACGGCATAGAGATTGCCCGCGCCGCTATATTCGATTGTCTTTACTTTATCTGCACCCATCGCCTTCGCGATGTCGCCAAGTGTGTCCGCATGAGCGAGGGTCGGAAGGATGAGCAATCCCGCCGCAAGAGTGACGTGTAACCGCATAATGAAACTCCCTGGAGCATGCCGCCCACGCTCGGAGCGGCCATTTTATGGACATGTTTCTGGCGGCAAATACCGGAGCGACCGGTCCTTGCCGCTAACTCCCAGTTAACAGCGGTACGTCGATTTTAATCCTATAAATCAAAGTTTATTTTTCAGCGACGGGGACGCCAAACTAGGTTGAGTCGCGTAAACGTTCTTTGGCGATTTCGACAATTGCGTTGCGGACCCATCGATGCGTCGGATCCCGATGGGAGCGCTCGTGCCAAAGCTGGTCTAATCCCAACCCCCCAACCTCGAAGGGCAAGGGATGGGATTCCAACTGGCAGAATCGCATCGCCTCGTCGGTGCCAAACTCGGGAAGCGTGACCAGATAATCCGTCCGTGAAACGATGTCGGCGGCGGTGACGTAGCTGGCGGCGCATACGGCCCAGCGACATTCAATTTTGAGCTGAGCGAGATAGGTCTCGAGAACTGCTGTTGTCGACGTATCGATCCGGACATGGGGCCAGGCCACATAGTTCTCAAGAGTGAGACCGCCCTGCGCCGCTGGATGACCCGGCCGGCATACACAGAGCAATTTATTTTCATAGAGCCGCTGCCGGTAAAAATCTTCCGGTGCGTTGACCAGCGTGTCGATGACGAGATCGACTTCACCGGTCCGCAGCGCCGCATATCGGCCCACGGGATTGTTCGAGAGCTTGAATTCGATGCCCGGTGCTTCGGCTGCCGCCTGCCCGATTAGGCGCGTCACCAGGATCATCGATGCGGCAGTCGGGCAATCGATGGCGAACTGCGCCTTTGCCGTCGCCAAATCGAAGGATGGTGGCTCCAGCAGGCCGCAAATTTCCTCAAGCACAGGCGCCAGTTTCGCTCTGAGTTCGATGGCGCGCTCGGTCAAAACGAGATTGCGTCCCGAGGCGACCAAAAGCGGGTCGTCAAACATTACCCGAAGCCGCGCCAGGGAGCGGCTAACCGCAGGCTGGCTCCTCCCCAATCGGTCCGCGGCGCGCGAGACCGACTCCTCCCTAAGAAGTGCCTCGAGCGCGACTAGCAGATTTAAGTCAATTTCGGCCAATTCCACTTCATGCATAGGAATAATGATAGCTATTTATTCGCTGTATATGAAGCCTATCGATAGGATGACGTGAAGGCGGGTTTGCCGCGCCCTTTGCGATTGGCTAGGGTCGGCAGAACTCATAACCACGCGCATAAACCGATTGCTGGAGCGACTTTGGCCATGCCTCAACTCAACGAAACCCATGATCCGAAACTCAAAAGCTGGGTCGCAAGCGCTAACGCGTCGGGAACCGATTTTCCCGTTCAAAATCTTCCCTACGGCATTTTCCGTAAACGCGGCTCCAATGAAGCCCCCCGCGCCGGTGTAGCGATCGGCGATCAAATTCTCGATGTTTCGGCGGCAGCGGCTCATCTCAATGGCGCGGCGGCCGATGCCGCGGCCCTCTGTGGCGCGCCGGTGCTCAACGATTTCATGGCGGCGGGTTCCGAGGCGTGGTCGGCACTGCGGAAAGGATTGTCGGAATTGTTGCGCGAAGGTGGGCCGGCGGATGCGCTATCGGGCGCGTTGACGGCCCAGTCAGATGCCGAAATGTTCGTACCGGCAAATATCGGCGATTTCACCGATTTCTGGGCGAACCTAAACCACGCCAGCAATGCCGGCGCGATCAATCGCCCCGATAATCCCCTGTTGCCGAATTACAAATGGATCCCGGTCGCCTATCACAGCCGCTCGTCTTCCTTCACCGTCAGCGGCGTGCCGGTGAAACGCCCAAAGGGACAGTTAAAACCGCCAACCGCTGAGGTCCCCGAGCTAAAGCCTTGCGGGCGGCTCGATTATGAATTGGAGATTGGGATTTACCTCGGCCCCGGCAACGAACTGGGCTCCGCCATCGCCATCGACGACGCTGAAGATCATGTCTTCGGCTGCTGTGTACTCAACGACTGGTCTGCCCGGGACATTCAGGCCTGGGAATATGTGCCGCTGGGCCCCTTCCATGGCAAGAACTACGGCACGACCATTTCGCCCTGGATTGTCACGATGGAAGCGCTGGCGCCGTTCCGGACAGCGGCCCTCAAACGGCCCGATGATGATCCCAAGCCCCTGCCGTACCTCTCCTCAAAATCAAACGAAGAAAACGGCGGCCTCGACATTCAAATGGAGGTCTTGGTTTCGTCTCAAAAAATGCGGGATGACGGCGTGCCGCCGGCGCTGCTGGGCGCCTCAAAGTTCAAGGATATGTATTGGACCGTGGCCCAAATGATTACCCATCACGCGGTCGGCGGTTGTAACTTCCGGCCCGGCGACGTTTGTGGCAGCGGCACGATTTCCGGCGAGACCCCGGATTCTTACGGCAGCTTGCTTGAGCTTTCTTGGGCCGCGACTAGGCCCTTCAACCTGCCGAGCGGGGAAGAACGGACGTTTCTTGCCGATGGCGATGAGGTCATCATGCGTGGATATTGCCAAGCCGAGGGAGCCGCCAGAATTGGCTTTGGCGACTGTAGCGCCGTGATTTTACCGGCGGATAAATAGGCCCCAGCATCGAAACGAACCTCGTACCGGTAATCTCTGACCATGGCGACCCTGCCGCTAACCATCGTCGTCCTGTTAGACGACAATGAACTCCAAGAGATGACGGAGATGCGCCTTATTTATTGTCGGCGCGCCGCCGAAGATCATCCCGGGCCGTTTGGTCCCATCGAGATCGTGGAGCAGCCTTTGGGCCAGCCTCTCGAACTCTCTCCTACCCCTGACAACGGCTGGATGTTCCTCCTCCGGCCGGGTGACGTTCCGCTCCCCTTTTTCCTGGAGCAACCGGCTGTAGCGCTAGACGCTTATGACGGGATTTGGGGGTCGCATGTTGGTCTGTCGAATGACGGCACCCTGATTTCACCCATTCCGGAAACCGCTTTTGGGTGTACCACGCTCGAGAAGTTGGTATTCCGCAATCCGGATCATTGGCTTCCCGGCAGCTATTTTATCCGCTCAGAGACCGCTTTTTCAATGCAATCCGTCGAACTGAACGATCTGCTGGCCTTATGGGGCGATGGCCGTTGCACCAAATTGGCGCTGCCGTTCATCGTATCGCATGAAAAAAATACCGAGCATGATTTTGATAGGATTCTGGCCTATTTCCGCAATAACCCTGTGGTTACAAAGCTCAATGTTGATGGGGAAGAGCTCGCATTTCGGATCGCCTATTGGAACCCAATTATTGAAAGCCACCTCGCCGATGGCGGCCTCTTTGAAGCCGCACAACTGCGCGCCATCAGAAAACATTTGGCGCCCGGTGCGACCATCGTCGATGTCGGCGTCAATATCGGTCAGCATCTGGTGTATTTTGCACGGATCGCAAAAGCCGGCCGGGTCATTCCGATCGAACCCAACCCCGATTTCATAGACGTCTTGAAAGAAAACATCGCGCTCAATGAGCTCGACAATGTGGATATATCGGCTCTCGGCATCGGTGTCGGAGCAACCGTCGGAAAATGTCGAATAACCGCGCCCGACGACAACCCTCAGAATCTAACCGTCGATTACGATAGCAACGGCGAAATCCCCGTCATGCCGTTGGATGATGTGGTGACTGGCCCTATCGATCTGATCAAAATCGACGTGGATGAAAGCGAGATCGATGTCCTCGGGGGCATGACGCGTATCCTCTCGGAGGTTCGTCCTATCTTGGCAACCGAGGTCGTCCACTCCAATTTAGACGCCTTCCTGGAAATCCTCGACCGCTTCGACTACAAAGTCGATCATCTTTTTCCAAACCCCCAATATAACGACATCGTCGCGGTCCCGAAGCCGACCGCCTAAA
>JAQCKY010000088.1 GCA_027592155.1 Pseudomonadota bacterium | reverse complement strand
GCCAAGACCACGATAGAGTTCCGACCCGGCACCGGGGAATAAGGCGAGCGGCAACATGCCGACGACACTTGTCAGCGTCGACATGAAGATTGGCCGCAACCGATTACGGGTCGATTCTAAAATCGCCTCAATCGGCGCCATACCTTCTTCTCGGATATGCACCAAGGTTTGATGGACCAGCAAAATGGCGTTATTCACCACAATCCCGATCAGAATGACGAAACCCAAGAGCGTCAGCATATCGAGAGGTGGGAAGGTGATCGTATTGAGAAGCGCCAAACCTCCGACACCCCCGGCGGTCGCCAGCGGCACAGAGAACATGATGACGAAGGGGTAGACGAAGCTCTCAAACAAAATAGCCATAACCAGATAAACAATGATGAGGGCGGCGATCAAATTAATGACCATATTGTCGAACGTCTGGGTCAGAGCATCGGCGGTACCCGACATGCTCAGTTTTATGCCGGCCGGGAGACCTTCGTCGGTTAACCGCTTGACCACGATTTCCCGAACCATTTTCATGGCCGTCTCCAGCGGAATATCCCGCGACGGTGCAATTTGGAGGCTGATATTTCGCTCACGATCATAGTGACGGATTTGGTCTGGTCCGGAGGTGACTTCGATTTTCGATAATGAACTCGCCGGCAGGATCATCCCTGATTTTGTCACGACGGGGATGTTGTCGATCTCCTGAGTCCGTCCGATTTGCTTATAGGGTCCGCGGACCATGAGATCCGTTAATTTGCCGTTGATTGTTACTTCCGCCACCTTGATGCCGTCATTAAAGGCGTCGATGGCTTCGCCTAACTCCCGCGCAGTCATGCCGTTATCGGCGAGTCGTTGCGGGTCGGGAGACAGCCGGACTTCCGGTGTTAACAGTTGGAGGCTCGGATTGGCGCGCACCTGATTTCCTTCGTCTCGAGGGAAGACCTCACCGACCACTTGCATTGCACGGTTCGCGGTGTTTACGAGGTCGTTGAGATCCGGTCCCGAAATATCCAAGTCGACATTCCGGTTACCCCCGAATCCCCGCCCAAACAGCGAGGATTGTCTAACGAACCCACGAGCCCCCGGTTCACTGTTAATGGCCCGTGCCATGACCTGTACAAGGTCATTGATTTTGGTCGGATCCAATGCGGATGCCGTTGCAAGGGTAAAGCCACGCCGAATGATGAACCAAAAACGGTCGATCTTGGGAGGTTCTCCCGGAGCGGTGCTCTTGCCGGCGGCGAGGGCTTCTTTATCGGCTTCGGTTGCCAGAAGCGGCTTTATTTGCGCCTCGGCCCTTTGCGCCATCTCGACAATCGATTTTAGATTATATCCAGGTGGCGGAGAAATGCGCGCGAACAACTGGTTTCGATTTCCGTCAGGCAAATATTCCAGCTTGGGTAGGAACGCCCAGGTTGCGACGCCGGTTACACCGCAAATGACCAATACGACCAGCACCGAAATCGATTTTCTGGAAATGACGGTGCGGGTGTAGGCGAGCACGAAGCGTTTGAACCAACGGGCGAAATGATCGAGCCCGGGAAGTGGAAATCCATCGCCCTCTTTGATCGGTTTTTTGAGTAGCGCGTTCGCCAACGATGGGATCACGGTGATGGAGACTATGAGCGACAGTACCACCGAGACCGAAATCGCAACGGCGATGTCACGGAACAATTGACCCACTTCTAACTTCATGACGAGGATGGGGACAAACACCATGACCGTGGTGGCTGCGGAAACAAAGATCGCGCCCCAAACCTGGCCTGCGCCTTTCAACGCTGCTTCGCCGCGAGATGCGCCTAATTGTCGATGGCGGTATATATTTTCTAAAACCACAATGGCCGCATCAACGACCATCCCGACGGAAAAGGCGATACCGGCGAGGGAGATTACGTTGATCGATCGGCCCATCGCCCACATGGCGACGAATGCTCCGACGACGGAGACGGGGATCGCCAACGTGATGATAACGGTCGCCCGAAAGGACCGAAGGAAGATCAGGAGGACAAGAGCCGCGAGCAGACCGCCGACAACAATATTCTGCTGCACCAAATCAATCGCGGAATTGATATAGATGGCATCATCGGAGACCTGAGTCATTTCGACACCGGCCTGGCGGAGCGGGCCTTCGTTGAGAGACTTCACCTCCTCCTTTATTTTCTTCATGACCTCGATAACGTTTACGCCGGTATCGCGGATTATATTGACGATGATGGCTTCGCTGCCGGAACTTCGTATTTGGGTATCTTCTTCGACAAGTTCGTATTCTACCGTCGCGATATCGCCGACCGTCACTCGTGAAATTCCGCCCGACGCTGGATCAGTGCGCGACCTGAGCACCAGTGAGTTAATACGTTCAATACTGGAAAGCTCATTGTCTGTCCGCACGACGTAGCGGCGTTTTCCTTCGTCGATGTCGCCTGCCGAAATAGAGGCATTGGCGCCCCTCAGCGTGCTGGCTAATTCCGAAATTGTTAGTCCAAATCGGGCCATTCGCTGGGGATCTATAATCACCCTCAATTCGTTATGCCGCCCACCCCAGACGTTGACTAAGCCAACACCTTGGATACGTTCAAGCCTGTCCTGTACGACGTCCTCTAACAATCGCCCATAGGCGTAAATGGGTTTGGTATTTTCCGGCGCGGTGGTGACCGAGAACCAAGCGATGGGGTTGTCTTCAGCGTCACGAGTGCGGATTCGAGGCTCCTGCGCTTCGGAGGGAATACCATTAATATTGCTAAGGCGGTTACTCACCAGCATCAGCGCGCGATCCATGTTGGTGCCGATTCCAAAACTTAACACCATACGGGCGCCACTATCGCGGGACGCACTGTCGATCTCGATGAGGCCCTCAATTCCTCGCAGAGCGTCTTCTTGGCGGTTGGTGATCTCGCGCTCCACCTCCAAGGCCGACGCACCGGCCCAGGTCGTGAAAATCGTGAGGACGGGCTTTCTGGTATCCGGGGTCAGCTGAATGGGGATGGCCTGAAGAGCGACAACGCCAGCGAGAACAATCATAAACACAACCGATAGCACCGCCGTCGGCCGCTGGATCGCTAATTTAATAAGGCCCATTTTCGTTCCTTAGATCTTCAGACTAGTTGGTGGCGCCTTGGAGTTCCTGGCGTTTCTTCTGGATGAAGGCGCGCCGCTCACCGGGCTCCATGGCAAAGAATTTTTGACGTTCCTCGGGGCTCAGACTCTGGACGATGCCGCCGCCGCCGCCGCCCTTGCTTTTACCGCCGGCACCGCGTTTTCCTCTGTTCGTAACGCGAACGGGCTGATTGGGACGCAGTAACTCGTTACCCCGAATCACCACCTGCTGTCCGGGCTGCAAGCCCGACAGAATCTCAAATTTATTGCTGAACGACGCGCCGATTTCCACATTCGCCGGACGCACGCGGCCGTCCTGGAAAACAAATACGACCGGGCCGGTTTGCTGCGTAACGATGGCGTCCTTTTCCACTGAGATTACCATTCGCCTTTCACTTTGTGGTATCTCCAGAACGACACTTTGGTTTGGTACCACGAGATTAACGTTGGCGCCAAAATCCGGTACCAGCCTGACGGCGCGGGTCCGAGACAGAGGGTTTTCATTCGGAATGACGGCTCGAACCTTAGCGGTGAATTTAGTTTTTTCGTCGAGCCGCACCGTAATTGTGGCACCGGGTGGGACGCCCAGGACACGGGTCGAGGGCACATCGGCCTCAACCTCCATGTTCTGATTGTCGAGCAACGTCACGACCGGATTGCCGGGATTGATATAGGCGCCGGGCGATGTGTGCCGGATGGTGACACTGCCGTCGAAGGGCGCTTTGATATCGGCATCTTTGACGTCGATCCGGGCGAGGTCCCGTTGCGCGCGCGCGCGCTGCAGCGCCGCCGCCGTCTCGTCCACCGAGGTCCGCGCTTTCACGATCTCTTGCCGTTTATCGTCGTAACGGGCCTGGCTGAACGCAGCGGATTTACGAAGCCGCTCAAGGCGTTTCATTTCGATGCCAAGAAGATCGACCTGTGCCTCGGCGGCTTTCCATTTGGCGCGCGCTTGCAGAACTTCAGAAGAACGCAGATCGGCCTCAAGTTTCAACCGGTTGGTATCGAGGCGGGCGAGGACGTCACCCGCTTTGACGACATCGCCAACGTCGACGAGAATTTCCGCGACACGTCCTTTGATGGTCGTAGCGATGGGGCTGTTATTTTTTGCGATGAGCCGTCCGGTAATGGGGAAGGTCTGCACGAGTTCTTCCCGCACAACGGAACCCAATTCGACAGCCGGTGGTCGCCGTCCACCTTTTCCGCCTTTTTTACCCTTGCCGCTAAACTTACCTTTTCCGCCCGATCCGGCATTGGCACTGCCGGGGGCACCGCCTTTAGTCTGTGCTCGGCCATCCTCAGCGAGTTTTTTCTGGATGAAGGCGCGCCGATCTTCCGTACTGAGTTCGAAGAATTTTTGTCTTTCTTCCGGGCTTAAAGATTGGATGACCGCGCGTGCTTCAGGGTTTGGCCCTTGTGCAAATGCGTTCCCCATCGACAAAACATTTGGTGAGAGCAACACCCCAACACTTAAGGATGCCGCTAGGACAATTTTTTTTAACGATAAATTCACGAGCTCTTGTTCTCCCAGGCCGCCCCGATAACCGGTTCAGGCGCAGATCCCCAATTAAACAACAACGGTTGAGCGGGCTCTATCCGTCGCGTCTCAATACAAAAATTCAACCGGTTTAATCCGGTTCAAATCGTTTGTGCGTCAATTGTTGGCAGCCTGACGTTGCGGCACGGGAGGCAGCACGAAAACCTATGGGATTTCAGAGGAGTAATCAACAAATCCGTATACTTATCGCGTCACAGTTCCTTGAGGGTCGATCCGCTGCCGAGACTGCATCGTGATAGGCAAACCCATAAATTTCGTTACGATGGCGAGAAATTTCGGAGATGGGTATGACAACAGCCCTTTATAGCCACGACGCTTGCCTCGATCACGATCCCGGCCGGCACCATCCAGAACGCCCGGATCGGCTGCGTGCCGTCGCCGGGGCGCTCTCGCCGGACGATTTCCCGGATCTCATCCGCCGCGCCGCGCCGCTGGGGACACGGGAACAGATCGAGCGGGTACACCCGGCAGCATTTGCGGACCATATTTTTGATGCGGTTCCGGAATTCGGGACTGTGGCGCTCGATCCGGATACTCAACTGTCCCCTGGATCGGGAGACGCCGCGCTGCGCGCCATGGGAGCCCTCTGTGACTCAACGGATGCGGTTATCAACGGCGACGTCAAAAACGCCTTCTGTTCCGTCAGGCCACCCGGTCATCATGCGGAGGCCGGCCGGGCGATGGGGTTTTGCCTGTTCAACAATGTCGCGGTCGCGGCGCATCACGCTCTAGCCGTTCATGGACTGGAGCGCGTCGCCGTCGTCGATTTCGATGTGCACCACGGCAACGGCACTCAGGCGATATTCGAGAACGATCCCAATCTGCTTTACGCCTCTAGTCATCAATTCCCCGCTTATCCGGGTACCGGTGCCGCCAGCGAAACCGGGGTGGGCAACTTGTTCAATACGCCTCTGGCACCCGGAACCGGCTCAGAGCCCTTCCGGGCGGCGTATCGGGATATCATCTTTCCGGCGATTCGCAATTTTTCACCGGATTTGCTGATCATATCGGCAGGGTTCGACGGCCATTTTCAAGACCCCCTATGCCAGCTCAATTTGACGACGGAGGATTTCCGGTGGGTTAGCGAGGAGCTGGTTGTCCTCGCAGAGGGGGTCTGTGCGGGCCGTCTGGTCTCGGCCCTGGAGGGCGGCTATGATTTGGAGGCTTTGGCCGAGAGTGCCGCCGTCCACGTCTCCGCCCTGGAGGGAGCTTAGACAACAGGGGGTGCTTGCCGAGGGCAGAGCGACGGACATACAATTCCGCCATTAATTGATACAAAAGGCGACCTATGGCCCAAAAACCCATACCGGCGGATATCGCAAAACTAAGTTTCGAAGACGCCTTGGCGGAACTCGAGGCGATCGTGAGCGACTTGGAGACCGGCAGTAATAAGCTCGACGGCGCCATCGCAGCCTATGAGCGGGGAACTCACCTCAAGACCCATTGCGAGGCGAAGCTTCGCGAGGCAAAAACGCGGATCGATAAAATCAGCGTCGGCCCCAACGGAGAGCCAAAAGCGGAACCGACCGATCTCGAATAGGCAGATATCATCTCCATGACAGACACCATCGACACCGCTGAGTCTCGCGATTTCGAATCAGCGCTCAGCGAAACTGCAAGCGCGACCGAAACGGCCCTGGAACGCCTGATCCCCCAAGTCGACGGCCCCGAGTCGCGGGTCGTGGATGCAATGCGGTATTCGGCATTGGGCGGCGGCAAAAGGGTTCGGCCGTTTTTGATCATATGCGGTGCAGAGATATTCGACGTTCCAACCGAGCAGGCCGAGCGCGTCGCCGCGGCGGCCGAGATGATCCACACCTATTCCCTCATCCATGACGATCTGCCGGCGATGGATGACGATGATCTTCGCCGGGGCCAGCCGTCATGCCACAAGAAATTTGACGAGGCGACGGCGATTCTTGCCGGCGACGGCCTCCTGACCTTGGCGTTTGAAGTCTTGGGGGAAAGCGAAACCCACCCCTTGCCTGCGGTCAGGTGTGAACTGACCGTCGCGCTGGCCAAGGCGATTGGGGCGCAGGGCATGGTCGGCGGCCAAATGCTCGACCTGGTTGCGGAAAACCAAGACCTGGATATGCCGACGGTGACCCGTCTGCAAAGGCTGAAAACCGGCGCGCTTATTGAGTTTTGTTGTCAGGCCGGTGCGATCCTGGGGCAGGCCGATGAAAAGTCCCGGCATCATTTGCACACCTATTCCCACGACTTAGGCTTAGCCTTTCAAATCGTCGACGATTTGCTCGATGTTGAAGGCAGCACGGAAGAAATTGGGAAGACGGCCGGCAAGGACGCGGATGCAGGAAAAGCAACTTTTGTGTCACTGCTGGGCGCCGAGCGTGCCCGCGAACAAGCCGGTATTCTCGCCGACCAAGCGGCTAAGCATTTGGAAATATTTGGCAATAAAGCAAATCTCTTGCAAAAACTGGCCAAATTTGTGGTAGAACGCCGAAGTTAAGCTTTTGTGACAAGTTAATATAAAATCGATTGAGGGGCCTTTGTGGCAAAGAATACGGATACGCCGCTTCTGGACACAGTAAAGTTTCCGGCGGATACGAGAAATTTCACCGACGCTCAGGTAAAGCAACTCGCGGACGAGTTGCGGCAAGCGACAATTGAAGCAGTTTCCAAAACAGGCGGGCATCTGGGCGCCAGCCTTGGCGTGGTCGAACTGACCGCCGCGCTGCATCATGTATTCAATACCCCTGATGACCGGCTGATTTGGGATGTCAGTCACCAGGCTTATCCTCATAAAATTCTGACGGGCCGGCGGGATCGAATCGATACCTTGCGCCAAGGTGGCGGACTTTCCGGGTTTACACGCAGGGTAGAGAGCGAATACGACCCTTTTGGTGCGGCGCATAGCTCGACGTCTATTTCCGCCGGGCTCGGCATGGCCGTTGCCCGCGATCTGGACATGGAGAAGGGTGGGAAAGACCGTCATGTGATCGCCGTGATCGGTGACGGTTCGATGAGCGCCGGTATGGCCTATGAGGCGATGAACAATGCGGGCTCCATGGATTCCCGTTTGATCGTCATCCTCAATGACAATGATATGTCGATTGCCCCGGCCATCGGCGCGATGAGCCACTATCTGTCGCG
>JAQCKY010000087.1 GCA_027592155.1 Pseudomonadota bacterium | reverse complement strand
GGCTAAATCAACATTCCCGATTCTCTTTATCCAATCCTTGAAGGCAGGTCCGTACCCCGTGTCACCGGAAAACCAAATGCGTTTGCTCGGCCCTTCAATAACGAAGCCGGTCCAAAGCGTTTGGTTGGAATCGAAGATGCTTCTATTGCTGCGGTGTATCCCGGGCGTCGACATAAATTTTAATTTTCCGAGTTTTACCTCGTCGAACCAGTCGACTTCGTCAATAACGGTATAGCCGATATCCCTCACGAAAGACCCAAGGCCCAGAGGGACGATAATCCGTGTCTTCGGACTGCGTTGTAGAAGGTCGCGCAAAGAGGACGTGTCGAGTGAGTCGTAATGATTATGGGATATCAGGATCACATCTATCGGTGGCAAGGCATCCATCGGCAGACCTGGCGGCATATATCGTTTGGGGCCGATAAAACTCAACGGCGACGCACGTTCGCTAAAGAACGGATCGGTCAGAACGTTAAGGCCATCGAGGCCGATCAGCATTGTCGCGTGGCCAATCCAGGTGATGCGGTCATCCCCGGGTGCTGCCTTGAAGGTGAAGAGGGCTTCTTGCCTGGGCATAACATGGTTGTCGGGCAGGATTGCCGGATCGAAATCCTGGGTGAGGCGGCGAAAGGCAAAGCCAAGAAAGCGGGTGGTGCTGAAATCCCGATTGGGGGTGCCGGGTGGATTGAGGAATCCTTCGGGGCCGTGATGCGGTTTCGAAGCGTCATAAAATGGTTTATCCGCAATCCCCGAACTGCATCCGGTTAACAGAACCATGAGGGCCGCAAAGGGGAGCAATTTTCGATGAACGGTGGTTTTTGGGCGGTGGGAGAGTTCGGGCAGGGTCGATGTTTGGCCGATCATGGATTTTTACCGTCTCCAATTTTTTTCGCGGGAGGGAAGGTGAAGACCTCTTGCTCGTTTGAAACGCCGCGCAGGCCATGGCGGCCAAGAGACTGCAGCTTCGAGGGGAAACATTGATTGAACCGTTCCGACATGAGGACCGGTTCGCCGAGAGTCTTTGTCAGCGCCTCGATGCGGGCTGCTTCGTTCGCCGCGGCACCGATCACCGTGAATTCGAGGCGTTCCGGCGCGCCGATATTGCCGTACATGACATCGCCGAGATGGAGACCGATGCCATACCCGATAGGGTCGCGCCCGTCTTCCACGCGCTGGGCGTTGAGGGTGACCATGCGTGCGACGGCTTCGCGTGCGGCCTTTGCGGCTGCCTGCGCCGCCGCTGGTGCGGCTAGCCCGACGTCGCCTTGTATCGGGAAAATGGAAAGCGCGGCATCGCCGATATAGCGCAGAACCTCGCCTCCGTTTTCAAGGACCGGCGTCGACATGGCTTCCAGGAAGTCGTTAAGCATCGCGAGATAATCTTCCCGCGCCATGCTTTCCGACAAGGGCGTCGAATTACGAAGGTCGCAAAACCAGATTATGGCGTGCAGGTTATCGCCGTCGCCCCGTTGTATATGTCCGTCGAGCACGCGCCGCCCGGTCTGTTTGCCGAGATAGGTGTCCAGCAATGTGACGGCCGTACGGCGAAGGTAGTGGGACTCGAACAGGCGGCTGAGCAACGGTAAAATTTCATAAAGATTACCGAGATCGTCCTTGGAGAATCCGCCGGGCTGTTTGGTGGTCAGCGAAATTACGTTGATCTGGCCGTCCGAAAAGGTCATCGGCATCGCAACGTAATCGGTGCAGCCGTCTGCTTTTAGGTCCGCGAGGATCGGGTAATCCAACTGTGGATTATCAATGTCGAGACGGCGGCGGAGGCCCGACGCGCCGTCAATGATGGCGGCGAAGGGGCTGTCAAGATACTCGCTGCTCTCCAGCATGCTGTAAGGGGCGAGATATTCCTCCAACTCATCGGTGTCGTGGGACCAGCTATAGGCGCGGGCCGCGAGCAGCGGATGGAGAGTGCGGATGATGAGGCGGAACCGGGAAATCGGTAGCCCATTTTCAACGAGGCAACGGGTCAGCTTTTCCATCAGCTCGGGCGTTGATTTGGTATCCCACGCCTCCTGGATAAGCCAGTCTCTCAGCGGATTCATATGTCCGGGGGAGGGGTCGCGCTCGGGAGCAAATATTTCTTTGCCGTCTTCGAACCAGTGATCCATCCTGTTCCAATAGAAGGCGATGTAATCCTTGATGTCGCGGGCATCTTCGAGTGGGTCCTCATAGCTCCAGGCGGCATCGGTTGCGGTCCGGCCTGCGGCTTTGACGGTCCAATAGCTGGCGCGACCTTTGAACGGGCAGTGGCTGTCGTGATCGGTGCTTTCGAGCAGCGCCATATTTACGTCTTCGCGGGGAAAATAATAAACCGGCAGCAAGCGCGCCTCGCGCACGCGGATGGTCCGGGCGGATTCGGCAATCACCGTGCCATTGAACTCGACGCGAATTCTACTCTCCGGCCGCGCCATTTCGAGCAAATAGGAAGGCGACACCGCAAGAGGCGTGGGCGTGTCTTCTTTGGTTACGGCCTGCTGCATAAAAACACCGATGAAAGGATCCCCGGGATGACGCTCTGCTAGATATAGCTGAAACTGTCCCGGATCCCAGTCCAGGGGATATCACAGCGCCTTGATTGTGTCTTTCAACGCTGACCCGATTCGGTCAAACTCCCGGCCGATGAAGAACTTATGGTCGAATAAAGACGCCGAGGCGCTGGTGCGACGCTATCGTCGCCGCGGTGTGTCCCGCAATCTGGCGCTCTGTGTCTATGGGTCCCGTTTGCTCGGCGGTAATGCCGGGCTCGTTGTGCACGGCGGCGGGAACACGTCTGTCAAAATGGTGCAGCCGGATATCACGGGTCGCAAGGTTGATACGCTCTGTGTCAAAGGAAGCGGCTGGGATCTCGCGACGATTGAGCCTGAAGGCTTCCCGGCGGTAAGGCTGGAGGCTTTGAGGGCATTACGCAATCTGAATGAGCTCGGCGATGATGACATGCTCAACGCCGTCAGAACCGCGTTGCTCGACGCGACCGCGCCGACACCGTCGGTCGAAGCGCTGTTGCATGCTTTTCTGCCCCCTAATTTTGTCGATCATACCCACGCGAATGCCTTGTTGGCGTTGACCAATCAGGCGGATGGGGTTCAGCGTGTTATGAAGTTGTTTAAGGGAAAAGCCGCGATTGTCACTTATGTGATGTCCGGATTTGCCCTGGCGAAGGCGGCGATCGAAACCTTTGAGGCCAATCCCGATTGCACCGCGTTGATTGTGCCGCAGCATGGCGTCTTCACCTTTGGGGAGACGGCGGAACAAGCCTATGGCCGCATGATCGAGATTGTCGGCATCGCCGAGAAGGCGATTGCCGGTGGTCGTAAGAAGATCATTCCCGCCAAGAATCTTCCGGCCAGGCACGCCACCCTCGCGGATATCGCTCCGATCCTTCGGGGGTTAATCGGCCGTGCGGTCGCCGCTAATCCGGGGCGATATCGCCGTCCCATCCTCGATTTTCGAACGAGCCGGAAAATCCGGACTTTTGTCGATGGTCGCGATTTGGATCGTTACGGACAATCGGGCACCGCAACGCCGGACCACGTGATCCGGACCAAGCCCAAACCGTTGGTCCTGCAGCCGGCCGACCGGCGCGATTTGGCGGCGTTCACGGTTGCTGCCGAGAAGGCACTCTCGGCGTTTCAGGCGGATTACCTGGCTTATCTCAAGCGTAACGCCCGTCGGCACCAATGGCCGGTTCCCGAGATCGACCATATGCCCCGCGTCATTTTTGTGCCGGGTTTGGGACTGTTTGGTCTGGGTGATACGGCCAAGGACGCGGCCATTGCAGCTGATATTGCCGAAGTAAATGTCGAAACGATAACCGACGCTGAACGGATCGGGCGCTTTCAAGGTTTGGATGAAAAAAACGTCTTCGACATTGAGTTTTGGTCGTTGGAGCGGGCTAAGCTCGATACTGCGGCTGACCTACCCTTGATCGGACAGGTTGCTGTCGTAACCGGCGGGGCGTCCGGAATCGGGGCGGCGACCGCACGGGCTTTCCGGGAAGCCGGCGCCGAGGTGGCGATCCTTGATCGGGACTTGGCATCAGCAACACGGCTCGGCGATGAGATCGGCGGCGTCGCAGCGGCCTGTGATGTTACCGATGGTGGATCGGTTCGGCGGGCGTTCGATAGTGTCTGCACGGCCTTCGGTGGAGTCGATATCGTTGTCTCCAATGCCGGCGCGGCGTGGCAGGGTGAAATCGGGACGGTGGACGAGGCGATTCTCCGCCAAAGTTTCGAGCTCAACTTTTTTGGGCATCAATCAGTGGCGCAGAACGCGGTGCGGGTGATGCGGGCGCAGGGTACCGGCGGGGTGCTGCTGTTTAATACGTCGAAGCAGGCGATCAACCCGGGCAAGGATTTCGGACCCTACGGGTTGCCTAAGGCGGCGACATTATTTCTGATGAAGCAGTACGCCCTGGATCACGGCAAGGACGGCATCCGTTCCAACGCGGTCAATGCGGACCGCATTCGGTCGGGGCTGCTGACCGACGACATGATCGCCTCTCGCGCCAAGGCGCGACGGTTGAGCGAGGCCGACTATATGGGTGGCAATCTGCTCGGCCGCGAAGTAACGGCGGGCGATGTCGCTCAGGCCTTCGTGTCTCTCGCCCTAGCTGAGAAAACCACGGCGGCTGTGCTCACGGTAGATGGTGGCAATATCGAGGCGTCGCTGCGGTAACGGCGTTTATTTACCCGACATCGCCGCCTTAGCATCTTTATAGATTTCGATCGCCTTTTCAGGCTTTTCATTCTCGTGCACGACGGCGCGAACGGCCTGAATCATGCCGATGGGGCAGTCCGACTGGAAGATGTTGCGGCCCATATCGACGCCCGCGGCACCCTGGTCGCAGGCTTTGTAAGCCATCTCGAGGGCTTCCATCTCGGGCAGCTTCTTGCCGCCGGCGATAACGATGGGTACGGGGCAACCCGCCACGACGTTCTCGAAACCCGGCTCGAAGTAATAACTTTTGACGTAATGGGCGCCGATTTCGGCGCAGATGCGGGTCGCCAGCGAGAAATAGCGTTCGTCCCGCTTCATGTCGGACCCGACCCCCGTAACGGCTAAGGTTGGGATGCCGGCCTTGGTGCCGCAATCGATGAGCTTGATGACGTTGGCGATGGATTTATGCTGATATTCCGCGCCGATATAAACCTGGGCCGCCATCGCGCAGGCGCCGAGCCGGACCGCGTCGTCGATATCGACCGCGACCAATTCATTAGAGAGTTCGGTCAGGATGCTCTGGCCCGCGCTGCAGCGCAGCACCACCGGCTTGTCGGTGGCGGCGGGGACCATCGTCCGCAGCGCGCCGCGGGTGCACATCAAGACGTCGGCATAAGGGATCAGCGGATTGATCTGCAGGTCGATGCGTTCCAGTCCGGTGGTGGGCCCTTGAAAGTAACCGTGATCGAAAGCCAGCATCACCGTGCGCCCCGACTTTGGATTAAAAATCCGCGCTAGGCGGTTTTGCATCCCCCAATCCAGCGCGCCGGATCCTTTTAGGAAAAACGGTTCCTGCTTGGCCGGAATATCAGGCGAAAAATTCTTGCCATCCTTGACGTCATCCTTGTCCGCCATGGTGTCTCGCTCCTGGTCTTGGTTGCCGGTTATTTGAAATGTTTGGAGAGTTTGAGGGCTTGACGCTGATAGTTCGAGCCGATGCCGCTCCCGTAGAGGCGGTCCGGCACCGCGGTCAGGCGCTCATAAATAAGCCTGCCCACGACTTGGCCATGCTCCAACACAAACGGCACGTCGTGAGAGCGTACTTCTAGCACCGCACGGCTGCCTCTGCCGCCCGCCGCGTCATGCCCGAACCCGGGATCGAAGAAACCGGCATAATGGACACGGAACTCACCGACGGAGGTGTCGTATGCCCTCATTTCGGCGGCGTGGTCCGGCGGCACACTCACCGCTTCGCGGGACGCCAAAATATAAAAATCATCCGGGTCGAGGATGAGTTGTCCATTCCGGTTCGCTTTGATCGGCTCCCAATAGTCTTCGACCTCGTAATATCCGACGCGCTCTACATCGATGATGCCGGTATGGTGCTTGGCCCGGTAGCCGATGATGCCGGTATCGTCGTGGCCCTTAAGGTCGACGGAAATCGCGACCCCTTTATCGATGATCTCTTCGCCCGGTGCGGCATCGACCAAGGGCGCGCGCTCGTGAAGGCGCCGCATGGCGGTATCGCTGGATGCTGGAGAGCCCCGGCGTAACCGGAGCTGGCTCAACCTGACGCCGGGGCGCACCAGAACGCTGAAGGTGCGAGGGGAAATTTCCGCATAGAGAGGGCCCTTATAGCCCGCTTCGACTCTGTCGAATTCGACGGCGTGGTCGGTGATCAACCGGGTGAAAATATCGAGCCGGCCGGTCGAGCTTTTCGGGTTGGCCATGGCGGATGTCCGGGCGCGTAGCTTGAGGCTCTCCATCAACGGCACGATATAGACGCAGCCTTTTTCGAGAACGGCGCCATCGGTCAGGTCGATCTTGTGCATGGTGAAAGCGTCGAGCTTGTCCCGCACGGTGTAGGCGGAACCGGGCAGGAAGCTGGCGCGCACCCTATAGGCGACGGTGCCGAGACGGAGATCGACGCTCGAGGGCTGGATCTGGTCTTCGAGGATATCGACTTCCGAGAGTATCTCCCGGCTTCGGATCAGCGCCTCGATGGCCTGACAGGGCAGGATACCCGTCGTGTGCTCAGGACCGTTCACGGCCGATATTTCGGGTTCGTCTAGGGGCAAGCGAATTGTCTCTGGCAGGTCAGGCATGGTCGATTCCAAACGGCGCTGACGGTGAAAGCTCAATTATGAATGTGTAACTTAGCGCGATTCGCGGCAGGTCAAACGCAAATTCGATTCACAATCTGCGCATCTGTTTTCCACAAACTGGTATTCGACTTCGATACCGGCTGTAACGAGTTGCCGACATTGTCCACAATAGAAAGGGCGCTGGGGACAATTAATCCCTAGCCCCCTAAATTCGTGCGGTTAGCTCAGATGCTTACCAAAGAAGTCCAGGGTCCGCGAACGGCTGGTATTGGTCGCTTCTTCGCTAAAGCTCGGACGTTCGTCACAGACGAAGCCGTGACCGGCGCCGTCATAGACATGAATATCGGCACCGGTGTCCGCGGCTTTAATAGCGTCCACCTTTTCCATTGGGATACCTTGGTCTTCGGCACCAAAATGCATCATCACCGGGCATTTGGCGGGTTTGTCCAGCATGTCGGCGATGCCACCGCCGTAATAACAAACCGCGGCATCGAACCCGCCGTCTTGGGCGCCGAACCAGGAAACGGTACCGCCATAACAATAACCGACGATACCGATCTTGCCGGCCGAGGCGACACTCGCGCGTGCGGCGGCGAGATCTGCAGACCACATCTCCGGCGTGATGCCTTCGCGGCCTTTCATACCGGCCTGGCGGCCTTCTTCGTCGTAACCGAGCTCGATATCTGGCGCGGTACGGTCATAAAGTTGCGGCGCAATGGTGGTGTAGCCATTGCCAGCATATTCATCAACGAGTGCACGGATATGTTGATTAACGCCGAAAATCTCTTGGATCAGGACAACAGCGCCTTTCGGCGTGCCCTGTGCCTCGGCGCGGTAAGCACCGAATTCATGGCCGTCGCTGGCCGTGAGGCGAATTTTCTCTCCCATGGGTCTCTCCTTTAAATTGGTTGTCGTTTCATAAAATTTGGTCAAATCGATCAAGCTGCACGGCAAAAACACCGACAGGTTTCAAATTTGATTGTGGTTTGATAGCTCCCTCAACTTCCGGCATGCGGTGGTTTTCTCGCCGCGTTATATCA
>JAQCKY010000086.1 GCA_027592155.1 Pseudomonadota bacterium | reverse complement strand
CGGCGCTTTGGATGCCGCGGAGGCCCATGTGATGCTCGGACTTGCCAAAACTCACACCCGGCAGGTCCTTCTCGACCAGCAAGGCGCCAATACCTGCCGCCCCCGGTGCATCGGACATCCGGCAATAGACGACATAGGCATCCGAATGCCCGGCGCCGGAGCACCAGCGCTTGGTCCCGTTGACAGTGAATCCACCACCATCCTCTTTCGCGGTTGTGGTGAGGTCGGTCAGTGCCGTTCCCGCAGCGGGTTCGGACATCGAGATCGCGACGATCATCTCACCGGCGCAGACCTTGGGCAGCACCCGCTGTTTCAGCGTCTCGCTGCCATATTCGGCGATGGCGAGGGTCGGACCAAAGCAGGATTCGAAAATCGGGAAGGCCACGGCGGAGGAAATTTTCGCGGCTTCTTCGAGTACGATCACGGCATCCAGATGCGACAGACCGAGGCCGCCGTCGTCTTGCGAAAGATTGACCCCCAACAGCCCCATCTCGGCATAACGGCGCATGAGATCCGGGCCCGGCGATTTACCGGTCCTCTCGATGTCCTTGGCGATCGCCGGCAATTCGCTGGCGGCGAACTTGCGCACGGTGTCTTGGAGGGCAATCTGTTGTTCGTCGAGGGTAAAATCCATGGCCGGTCCTTAGACAGTCTTGAGGCTCTAACCGCCTGTCAGGTTTAACGGTATCCTAAGGATGACCAAATTTGTCGACCCGAGGCAAACAACATGTTTAGCGGTTGTGCGGCGTTCGCCCGAACAAATGCACGATGCCCACGGCACCGATGAACAGCACCGTGGTGATTATGGTTGCAATCCCATAAGACCACAGACCGGCATGGGACGCTCCGTCGATGTGAGCATAGGCTGGTGCGGATATCAGCACCATTGCCGCAAGCAGCACAAATTTTCGAACGACAGGCCTCATTTCAATAACTCCACCTGTTGATATTACACCTTGAATTTATTTATTTACACGAATAAATAATAATTATGTCGACAAAAAAAGCTGCGCCAAAAACGAAACCACTCGGCCCAAGAGGCCTCGGCTCCGACGTACGAGGCCAGTTGCTGCAAGCCGGCCGGGAACTTTATGCCGAGAAAGGCTTGGAGAGCGTCTCCTTGCGCGAAGTCGCAGAGCGAGCCGACGCCAATCAGGCGATGGTGCGATATTACTTCACTGACAAACATGGATTCGAGACCGCTCTGCTCGAGGACAGCTTTGAGCGTTTCGTGGCCGCAATCGAGGCCGAGGACGAATTCCAGTCGCTGATTCAGACAGCCGTTAAGCAGCTGAGTGCCATGCCTTGGCTGCCCATCCTGATGACACGGACGGTTTATGTGAGCGACAGTCTGCGCGGGCAATATATGGAAAAGTTCGCACCGCGGATCACTGCCAACTTGCAACGGGTGATGGCGTTGCCGAAAGGCATGCCCCCTGCCCTTACATTTATGTCGATCATCTCATTGCTGGTCTTTCCCCAGCTCGCGAGACCGGTCATGGCACCGGTCTTGGGTGTGACTTTTGACGATAAATTCGCCGCCGAGTTCGCGGCCTATGCAGGCCACCTCTTTCAACAAAAATCACCAAAGGAGTGATGATAATGGGTAATGTGAAAAATCTCATCCTACCGATTCTGACGCTGATCGCCGTGCCGGCAATTGGATTTTATATATTCGGCGGAAAGATCGTCTTTGTCTTCATCGTGGCCTTTGGCGGTGGATTGATCCTCTATGTGGCGACGTTGTGGCGGCGCGAAGCGGATAGCCTCAAGCTCATTGTTCCCTACCTCCTAACCACGATGTTTTTTATTGCCCACGTCTATGAAGAATATCTCACGGACTTCGAAAAGGTTGCCACTGCCGTTGGCGGGCAAGAGGTGACCGAAGCGGGGTTTCTAACTTTCGCCGCTTTCATGGCGCCGATGCTTTGGATCGGCGGGGCAATCATGCTGATCAAGCGATGGGCGTTCGGCATGTATTTTCTTTGTGCTTTCTTCTTCGCAATGACCGTTGCCGAACTGGCGCACTTCATCTTCCCGTTCGTAATCGATGGTACCTTCCACTATGAGTCCGGCATGTACACGGCCGCCCTGCCTCTAATCCCAGCCTTTTACGGCCTCTATATCATGATATGTGAAATCCGGCAGCCTCAATGGGTGTGATGAATGCTTCCAAGGGGGGAGCCATAATTGGCCCAAGGTAGTGATGGACAAGGAGACCGCCTGTGCCTAAATCAGTGATATGACGGACAGCGCCCCCCTCCCCCAGTCCACGAACGCAACCACCACCATCGCAGAAGATGTCCAAGACACATTCGATCGCGCCGAACAGACCGGGTTGCGACTGGCCATTAAGGGCCGGGTGGTCGCTCTGGTTCTGCTGGGTTTTTGGCTAGGGGTTTCCCGATCAGCCGATATTAACCGGGTTATCGAGTTCGCCACCGTGCTCGGCATCTTCGCTGCCCTGGGATTGGCCCATTTTTTTATCATCGGCAGCAAGTTCGACCGCCGCTGGATTAAGTTCGTCTTTGTGACCATCGATATCGCCGTGCTCTCGGCCCTGGTGGCAACACAGCCCCTGTTCGATACCGCCGATCTTCCACCGGTCATGGTCTATCGCAGCACGATCTTCCCCTTTTACTTCGTCATCCTTGGGGTGGCGGCATTCAGCTTCTCCCACATCGTGGTGGTCTGGACCGGCATCATCGGCGCGCTCGGCTGGCTCGCCGCCTATGGGTGGAAAATCATCCATATGGAAAAAGTCCTTGGCTGGGGTGATATCCCCCTCCACCCGACAGCCGAGCAGGTGATCGCCGTGGCGCTCGATCCCAATTTTGGCGGCGGCGGAAGCCGGGGCCAAGAGGCTGTCGCTTATCTGATCGTCGCCATCCTGATCGCCATCGTTATGTGGCGCGCGCGCGGCACTTTGCAACGCCAACTCGAGGTAGAGCGGGATAACGCGACCATCACCGGCATATTCGGACGCTTTGTGCCGGCCGCAGTCGCCGATGCGATGATCGCCGATCACGGCACATTGGCGCCGGTGGAGCGCACGGCAACGGTCCTGTTCGCCGATATCGAAGGATTTACGGCGCTGACCGAAACCGCCGGATCCGCTAAGGTTTTTGATATCCTCAACGACTATTTTGATGAGGTAACGCGAATCATTGGTGCCCACAAAGGGGTTGTGACCCAATTCCAGGGCGACGCGGTGCTGGCGACGTTCAATGTACCTCTCGAAGACCCCGCCCATGCAGACAATGCGGTCGCGGCCGCCCGGGAACTGCTGGCCTGCGTTCAGTCACGCCCTTTCGCCGGAGCCCACCTCAATATCCGGGTCGGTGTCAATACGGGGCCCATTGTAGCGGGAAATGTCGGCGGTGGCGGCAGGCAGAGTTATACGGTGCACGGTGACGCCGTTAACCTTGCGGCCCGGCTTGAAGCGATGAACAAAGAAACCGGAACCAGACTGTTGGTCTCGGAGTCCACCCGGAGCGCAATCGAGGGCATGGAATTTCGAGCCGTCGGCGAAGTCGAACTTCGTGGCCTTAAAGCGCCGGTATCCGTATATACTATTACCTGATCCAGCGAAGGTACCGATCATTGAGCGACAGCAAATCCATTAAGATCCAGCTTGAAGGCGTCACAAAGAGTTTTGGGGACAATCATGTCCTTAAAGGTGTCGACCTGGAGATTTACGATGGCGAATCGCTGGTCCTGATTGGCGGCTCTGCAAGCGGCAAGACCCTCATTATGAAACTGATTCTCGGGCTCGTGCATCCCGATGGCGGCAGCATCAAGGTCGACGGCATCGAGACCACGCGCCTCAAACCTCGTGAGCGCGCCGAATTGATCGAACATTTCGGCATGCTGTTTCAGCAATCGGCCCTTTTCGACAGCATGACGAATTGGGAAAATGTCGCATTTAAATTGCTGCGTCGCCCCGACCTTACGCGCTCCGAGGCCAAGGAGATCGCCATCGAAAAGCTTGCCGAGGTCGGCATGACATCGGACGTGGCTGAGCTCCTCCCGTCGGAAATTTCAGGCGGGATGCAGAAGCGGGTCGGATTTGCCCGCGCCATCGCCGATGAACCCGATATCGTCTTTCTCGATGAACCGACCGCCGGACTCGACCCGATTATGACGAACATCATCAACGGTCTGATCCTCGAGGGTGTCCATCAGCTCGGCGCGACGACGCTCTCGATCACCTCGAACATGGCCGGCGCGCGCCAGATCGCCGATCGCATCGCAATGATCTATGACGGCAGGATCATCTGGTGCGGTGAAACCGAAGCGGCGGAGAATTCAGGCAACGACTACCTCGACCAATTCATCCACAACCGCGCCGACGGCCCGATCCAGATGACTCTCGACCCAGTTTAAACCCTGCTGTGCACGATATTGCCCCCTTCGATGGAACATGATAGCGAAATCAGCCATGAGTGATGCGCCAAAACCAATCGTTGGGATTCCCTCCAATCAAATGGATATCACCGGCCGGGGCCAGAACAGCCATGTCGTGAATATGCGATATGCGGAATCCCTGGCGGTTCATTCCGGGGTGATGCCGGTCATCATTCCGGCGATGACGATCGATCATCCGATGGACGAGATTCTCGCTCATATGGACGGAATCCTGCTGACCGGTGGACGCACCAATGTGGAACCGCATCATTTCGGTGGCCCTCCCTTTCCCGACGATGAGCCGATCGATCCGGAACGCGACGCCGTTGTCTTGCCGATGATCCGGGCTTGCATCGACCGGGGCATCCCGGTGTTCGGGACCTGTCGCGGCATTCAGGAAATCAACGTCGCGCTTGGCGGCTCCCTGCACTACCGGGTTCATGAATTGCCGGGCAAAAACGATCACCGCATGCGCCGCGATGCAGACGGCAACGGCATCGATGTCTATGACCTGCGCCACCCGGTCACCCTGACGCCGGGCGGGATGTTTCATGAGTGGGTGGGAGAACTCGAACTCATGGTCAATTCCCTGCATGCGCAAAGTGTGGATCGCGTTGCCGATGGTTTGGTTGTCGAAGCCGTATCCGATGACGGCATTATCGAGGGATTGGTCCTTGAGGGAGCCAAGTCACTTGTCGTCGGCGTTCAATGGCACGCCGAGTTCGATCCGCCGTCCCACAGCCTTTCCCACGAGATATACAAAGCTTTCGGGGATGCCGCACGCGTCCATGCAGGACAACGGTTACACAAGCGCGTCGCTTCCTAACGTCGCCAGGCAAAGAAAAGGCGCCGCGGCATAAATTCCGCGACGCCTCGCCATCGAAATAAAACAAAACTCAGCCGGCGGCCTTACGCTTCTCCATAAAACCAACCATCTTGATCACGTCCTCGGCGTCCATCCGGCCAAGGGGGCCGGAACTGTAGGACGACGTCAGGATCTTACCCGAACCGTCGAGCAGGAATTCCGACGGCTGCCGCCGGACGCCTTGTTGATCGCGCAGGACATCGAACGCCGCAAAATATGGCAGATCGATACCGTCGTGAAAGACCAAAGTGGTTTCTAACCCCCCGTCGGTCAGGAACATCCTCCCGTCCAATTGGGGTAAATGGTTGCGGTATTTACTCATCTCGTATCTCCAGATTCTTCAGGGGCATGATTGCCCGATGCCGGAGATCATCTCAGAGCGGGGTAGACGGAACTAGCCTACTCGTGGTGCAGGTCAGTAAGTGTTTCGATTATTGTTATAATTACAGTGTCTTATGGCAATAATCTGAGAAATTGAATCGGTATCTGACAAGACGATTCCGCCGTCAACTGTACCTGTGGTACAGTCGTTGTTGCGACTGCAAAGAGATAGTGCCATGGACGAAGTACAAGAACGTAAACCAGGCGATACACGCCAGCGAATTATGGACGTCGCCGAAGAGGCGGTGCTGGATAAAGGGTTCGCCGCGACCTCCATTGAGGAGTTGATCACCGCCGTCGGGATCACCAAAAGCGGATTCTTTTACCACTTCAAGGATAAAGGCGAACTCGCCAAGGCATTATTGGACCGCTACGTCACCCGGGAGGATCAGCTCTTTGACGAGCTGTTCGAGCGGGCGGCTGAACTGCATGAAGACCCTTTGCACGGATTTCTAGTCGGCTTGAAGATGCTGGCTGATCTCATGATGGACCTGCCGGCCGGTCATCCCGGCTGCCTCGTAGCGTCATACTGTTATCAGGAGAATCTCTTTAACAGAGAGGTTCGCGACATGAACGAAGCCGCGCTCTTGGGTTGGCGTAAACGGTTTCGGATGCAATTCGATCAAATTGCGGAACGCTATCCACCCAAGATCGATATCGATTTGGACGACTTAGCGGACATGCTGTCTGCGTTGGCAGACGGCGGAATTATTTTATCCAAGGTTCATAAAGACAGGACCTTACTGCCCAAGCAGATCCTGATGTATAGAGCCTTCGTGCGCTCAATTTTCTTGGGCACCTAAAAGTGGCATTGAACGGGCCCCCCACAGCCGAGAAAACGCCTGAAACTCGCCCTTCGACGTGCTCAGGATGAGGACTGATTTCCCAGAGCCTCATGCTGAGTTTATCGAAGCATGCTGTGCTACCTCGCCCTTCGACAGGCTCAGGGTGAGGACTGGTGAAAGCCTCCTCATGCCGAGCACGTCGAAGGATATGTTTCTGGCACGATCAAATGAGGAACCTAGTACTGCCCCTGTGGTTCCTGGCCCAGCAAGTGTTGACCATACATTGAGGTCAAGGCGTCCCAATTGAAGCTGACGTGATGGGCCACCGCATGGGCATCGCGCCAGGCGCGTTGGAGATAGTTCGACTTCTGAATACCGGCTCCACCGACCGCGCCCCATAGTTCCTCAAGCCCCTGCAACGCGAGATGGATCGTGTAGGCCTGGGTAATCCGGTTATCCAGCCGCTGCTGAACATCAAGCAGCTTACCCTCCTCGATCACGGTGCGGCGCGAGTCTTCCAATTGCTCAAACAACATGGCCTTGGCGGCCTTTAGCGCACCAGCGGCAGCACCGACCCGCATCTGAACAGATTGATATTCCGAGACCTTCGCCCCACCGCGCACAACGGCGCCTCGGGTTTCCCATCCTTTG
The DNA here is from genome assembly GCA_027592155.1 of Pseudomonadota bacterium. Lineage (GTDB taxonomy): Bacteria > Pseudomonadota > Alphaproteobacteria > Rhodospirillales > UBA2165 > JAQCKY01. The sequence goes on along the minus strand of JAQCKY010000086.1, from coordinate 743 downwards.
GTTGTCTCGATGAAGTCGTCCAGCGCCCCCTGCAGGCAGCCGACCGCCGGGCTGGAAATCGAATAAGCGATGAGGGACAGCAAGGGAAAACGGTAAAGCGGGCTCTGCAACGCTTGGTAACCCGGGGCATTGCCCGAGGCCAAGTCCGCGAAGGTCACGGCCCGGTGTTCCGGGACGAAGACATCGTCGCAGACCATATCGTGGCTACCCGATGCGGCAAGTCCCATCGGGTCCCAGGTCTTGTCGATGGAGAATTCACTTCTAGGAACGATCACAAAAGCGGGTGACGGCTGCGCCCGTCCCTCACCGGGCGGCAGCATGACACCCATCAGTCCCCAGTCGCCATGCTCGCACCCCGATGAATATTTCCATGTGCCGGAGATGCGAAAACCGTCCTTGGCACGGATGCACTCGCCAGCCGGCGCATAGGAGCCGAAGGTAATGGCATCGGGGTTCTCGCCCCAAACGTCTTCCTGACAGGCGATGGGGAACAGAGCGATAATCCATTGATGAATGATTCCGAGCCCGGCAACCCAGGCCGCGGAAGCATCCGCGCGGGACCATTCCAGCATGCAGCGGGTCCCGGTAACCATATCCAACTCCAGCCCGCCAAAACGCTTTGGTTGGAGCAGGCGGAAAAATCCTTCCGTTCGAATGCGGTCAATAATCTCTGGCGACAGCGATCTGTTGCGCTCCCCCTCGTCCGCATGCTCTCGGATTAAGGGTGCGATTTGGGCGGCCCA
>JAQCKY010000085.1 GCA_027592155.1 Pseudomonadota bacterium | reverse complement strand
TCTGCATAAGGATCTTGCGATGGCGGTGGAGATGGCCGAAGACCTCGGCGCTGCCACGCCGCAGGGCCGGGATACCCTGGCTTTTTTGAAGAAAGCCGTGGCGGCGGATATGGCGGAGCAGGATTTTACCCTGCTCTATCCGGCGTTTGACCGGCTCAACGCCAAGAAATCGCGGCGCTAAGCTGGCAATGCGGGCGGGTTTCAAACCCGCCCGTCCGGCCCCCGATAACCCAATCCTAAACCGGCGAGGCCAGCTCGATCTCGCGGTCGTTCATGGGCAGGGTCACCGGCTCGTTCCGGTCCGCCGAGAGATCGGCGGCCATATAAACTTCCATGACCTGGCGGGCATGTTCGGGGGTTACCATCACCGGACGGTCGTGGGCGACCGATTCCAGGAAGTGAATCGTCTCCTGGTACATCGGTCCGGCGAACACGTGATCGACGAATTCACCCGGCATGGTCGACATCGGCAGATGGATGCCGTTTTTGACGGTGTTGTGGATGACGTCCCGGTGGGTGTCGTCGACAACCAGCATCCCTTCCGTCCCGACCACTTCAATCCAGGTACCGGAATAGTTCGGATAACCGCGGGGCATGGTCCAGCCCGCGCCGATGGAAACCACGGCGCCGCTATCCAAGGTAACGATGAGATATTGGGTATCCGGGAGGCCGGCTTTATCTTTCATGATGCCATAAGCGTTCTGCGAATAGACCCGGATGGGTTTGGCCGGCAGCAATGCCCAGAGCACGAAGTCGATATCGTGGGTGGCCTCCATCGCCGCCGGGGACAGGCTGATGCGCCCGGAGATTTTTTCGCCGAGACCGCGGGTGATGTGACGGCTGACGAGCGCACTCACCGGACTGCCGATGGATCCGTCATCGATGCATTGTTTCACATAGGCAAATTTCGGGTTGAAACGCTGTGAATACCCGATAGTGAATTTGACGCCCTTGGCGGCGGCGAGGTCGACGAGATCGTCGGCTTCGGTCAGGGTCAGGCTGATCGGTTTTTCGAGAAACACATGTTTGCCGGCCTGGAGGCAGGCCTTGGCCATCGGGTAATGAACCGTCTCGGGTGTGGCGGAGATGAACACGGCATCGAGGTCGCTCAGACCCAAGATGTCGTTATAATCCGTCGTCGCGCTGGCCGGATTGGTTTCGGCTTTGACCTCTTCCAGACGGTCGGGATTGATTTCGGCAATATGGAGATCGCCCACCAGCGGGTTCGCCGCACAGGTCGTTGCACGGATGCCACCGCACCAGCCGGTTCCGATGATGCCGACATTAATTGGTTTCATTACTTCTAGCCTTCCGGGTTCTTCGTGATGTGGAGTCGTTAATCGAGAAATTTGCATAGCGCAGGACCGACGGCGGCCCGCTGGCGCTCAATGATCGGGGCCAAGACGTCTTTGAATGCCTGGCGCTGCTCGGGCGTCAAGTCGACCAGTTCGTTTTCAGCCGGGTCGAGGATTGCGCGAATACGGTCGTCTTCCTCGCTCGCCAGTTTTCGCTGCGCGACGGTCGCCTCAAATGCGGCGGAATCGACGGCGGCGCGTACCGGCTCGGGCCAGGAGGCGTAGGTCTCGGCATTCACCAGAAACGCGACGGCGCCCCAAAACGGCGCCGACATGGTGATGTAGCGATGATATTTATGAATTTCAAAATTGTAGACATTGGTAAGGGGATTTTCCTGAGCGTCGATGGTTTCGTTCTCGAGCGCTGTCGGTAGATCCTTGATATGAACCGGCACGGATTCAAATCCGAGCAATTCGAATGTTTCCGCGTAAATCTTGCTGGAATGGGTGCGCATGCGGATGCCGGCGCAATCGGCGGGCGTCACGATCGGGCGGATACGGTTCGAGAAATAACGGAAGCCGTTATCCCAGAACGCCAGGACTCTCAATCCTTTCACGGCTTCAATCCGCTCTTTGAGGATCGCGCCGAGGCCGCCATCCAGCGCCGAACAAATTTTTTCCCGGGATTCGACGGAAAAAGGAATTTCGAGAGCCTGAACCTCCGGGATGTCGTTGGCGAAGGCGCTCATATTCATGTAGCAGCCGGTATAGGTCCCGTCTTGGACCAGCTTTTCCAGGTTCTGGGTATTGTGGCCGGCCTCGACGATGTCGCCGTCGAGGTGGAAGGAAATCTGATCGCCGAGCTTCCCCGTCAGCACCTCGCCAAATATGGCGGTCGACTTATTGAGGATTGAACTCGGGCGTTGATATCCGCCAAATTTCATCGGGAGCGGTGACATGGAGAAATAGCTTTCAGCGATAACTTAAGAACCAAGGAAAATGGCATCCCCCGGTGAGAAGGATGCCATCGCCTTGAAACGATAGAGGCTGATTATTTGCCGGCGAGGCTCTTAACCAACATCTTGTAGTTCTCACTTTGTCCCGGACGCATGGCGTCGTACTTGTCGCCTGGGATGAAGTTTGTGTCTTCATCGATCGCTTTGATCAGGGACTTGTAGGTCCGGTCGTTCTGGAGCTTGGCCAACGCGCCACGCAGAATTGCGAGCCGGTCCGCCGGAACACCCTTCGGTGCCAGAATGATGCGGCGCATCTCTCCGATATCCGCGGAGTAACCGAGTTCCTTGAACGTCGGTGCCCCCTTGAACGCGGATTTTTCACCTGAACTGATCAGCACACGAACCTTATCGCCCTGTGCCTTGATCGTCGAGGCGAACTGCAGCGTAAAGTCAGCTTCACCGGCGAGGAATCCCCGCATGGAAGGTCCGCCGCCTTTGTACGGCACCATCACAACCTTACCGGCGATACCGGCTTCGTTGAACAGTTGAAGGCCCGGTACGTGGGTCGCGCCCCAGTTGCCGCTATGGGCGAACTTCAGTTTTCCAGGATTTTTCTTGGCGAAATCGACGAGGTCCTGCCACTTCTTGAAGGGGCTCTCGGCCTTGACGATGACGGAGAAGTTGCCGGAGTTGAGCTGCCCGACGCCGACAAAATCGCGCATGGTGTCGTAGGGAAGCTTTTTCACATGCTGCTGCAATTGATCGAAGTAGTTGTGCGTGAAGATCAGCGTGTAGCCGTCCGGCTTCGCCCTGGCGGCAGCGGCGGTACCGGTTTGGCCCGACGCACCCGGCATCAATTTAACGATAATGGGGGTGTCGCCAAGATAGGCCGGCACGGTGCTGGTGAAGACACGCGCATTACGGTCGTGCGAGCCACCCGCGCCCAACGGCAGGATCAGCGTAATCGGTTTTTCCGGAAACTCGGCCCGAACGTCGGTCGCGCCGATCCCGGTAAGGACAGCCGCGGCCGCAATAAGGCCTATTGTCTTGCGAAATGTCATGATGTTCCTCTCAGTTTGAAGTCTTTTGCTCGTGTTTCTCCGTCTTCATTGACGAAACAACACCGTCTCCCATGAACTCTTATATAAGACTACATGGCCAAAGCACCCGTCAAGGTCCAACGACCGGATTTTGATCGTCACGTCTCCCCGCCGGATGCTCATTCCTCCACCCCGAATTGCCCTCGGAGCTTCATACTGCGCCGCCAAAGGATGTAGGTCACGACCGGAGTCAGTATCAATATCGCCGCCGTTATCGGACGGTCGATGAAAAGGAAGTGCATCATATTGCCGCTCGCCAAGGTCACACTTTGGCCGAAGGAATATTCCAACGTCGGGCCAAGAATGAAGCCCATGGCCATCGGCGTCACATCGAATTGCAGTTTCTTCGCAATATAACCGAACAGACCGAAGAACACGAGAACGGCCAGATCGGTCGGCTGTCCGCGGAAAATCCACGTCCCGGCAAAAGCAAAGACCAGCGTGAGCGGCAATAAAAACGATTTGCGGATCGTGACGATCCGGGCAAACAACGGAATGCAGATATAACCGATGATCAGGAACAAAACATTAGCAATCACCATCGACACCAGAATGGCAAAAACAAGCGGTCCCTGTTCCTCCATCAATTGCGGTCCTGGCCTCATACCTTGGGCAATAAAGGCGCCGACCAAAATAACCGTCAAATTGTCGCCCGGGATGCCCAACGTGAGCAGCGGAACCAAGGTCGGCCCATTCACGGCATTGTTGGCGGACTCCGCCGCGGCAATACCGTCCAGCTCCCCTTTACCGTAAGTCTCGGGATGGCTTGAGGCTGCCTTAGCCGCCGCATAACCCATAAATGCCGCAACCACTTGGCCGACGCCCGGGATCATGCCGATCGAGGTGCCGATCACGGTCGAGCGCGCAATGGTGCGGCCGGAAGCCTTGAATTCCCCCCAGGTCAATCGAGCCCCCGAGACCTTCAAATCCTCGGCTTTGACGAATTGGGTGGCCCGCTTTTCAATATTGATAAAGATTTCCGGAAGCGCGAACACGCCGATCAGCATCGGCAGCAGTGGAATGCCGGCTTCGATTTCGGTGATCCCAAAGGAAAAGCGCGACAATGCGCCGATCGGATCCTGCCCGACCATTGCCAGGAACAGGCCGATGGCCAGCATCAGCAGCCCCTTGACGAAAACGCCGCTCGACGTTGCCGAGATGACGATCAGTGCCAGGAACAGGATCGCCGCCAGTTCGGGCGGGCCGAGCAGCAGGGCGATAACCGCAATCGGCCCGATCAGGGCAATGGTGAAGATGTCACTGCTCAAATCGCCGGTCACCGAGGCGAATAGCGCCATATCCAATGCTTTTCGGGCTTGCCCCTTTTTTGTCAGGGACGGCCCGTCGAAGGTCGTGGCCACCGCCGCACCGGTCCCCGGCATGGAGACCAAAATCGCCGGAATACTGCCGCCGTAGATACCGCCTTTATAGACGCCGATGAGGAAGGGAATGCCGAGCAGCGGATCGATAAAGAAGGATATCGGCAACAAGATCGCCATCGCCATCAAGGTCGTGAACCCGGGCAAGGCACCGACGAACATACCGAGAAACAGGCCGCCGGAGATAAACGCCATCGTATCCAGGCGAAGCGCCATTTGAAAACCGTCGAGGAAAGACTCAAACATGTCGGATTACCACCTATCCAGGAATTAGACTGCGCGACGCTGGCTGCTTAAATAATCGACCAATTGGTCAGGGGGTAGATGTCGATGGGAAACGGCGGCAATTCGGTCTTCAAGACCCGAGCGAAAATAACAAACACGATGACCGGCATGACGATGCTGATGACCACTCCGGCGAGATAATTGCGGTTCCCGAAATAGGTCGACAAGACGAAGATCATGATCGCGCTGCCGACGACGAAGCCCAGATAAACCATCAAAGGGACGTAGGCCAACATCACGATCAGGGTCACCGCCACATTGACGATGGCCTCTGTATCCAGATCCTTGAGTTCGTTTTTCTGGTCGATGGAGAAGCTTTTGAAGAAAAACCAGATGCCGAGGATTAACAGGGCAACGGCAATCATCTGGGGGAACAGTTCCGGCGCCAGGTTATTCTGGCTGGCCCCCAGCAGAATGAGAGGCTTGTCTATCTGGCTCGGAATAAAAATAAACAACAGGATCGACAGCGCGACAAACAGGATCGCCGCAACCGTATTGAAATTTACTTTATCTTTGTACGATGGCCGCGCGGAAGTATCGCCGTTGCTCACAATGCCGTCCCCGTGTTTGTTTTTCCTGCGTTCTTACCGCAGAAATTGCCTCAACATCTTGCGCGGCGCCAGTGATTTATTTTTTTTGGCGTTTGCCTCACTGGTCACGGGTCTTATATAAGACCCCCGAATTTTCGGGTCTTATATAAGACCCGACGCTGTCTGACTAGCCCTTTTCATCAAGAACATGCCGAGAAACCTGACAACGCGGAAAATCACGAAATCGGGACTTCTGTCCTGCTTGATACTGACCGTTAAATCCATTTGAATAGGGCCCAATTCACAGTGCGGTGGTGCGCTGTGGCAATGAACCCGCCGCCTGCTTAAGGCAGCACTTCCACCCTGAACAACAATCTGAACTCACGAGGAACAAAACTGATGGCCGGAATACAAGTCGCCGTTGCCGATTCACCCTTCCCCAGCCTGGACCCCGCGAAAGAAGCGCTGTCATCCCAATCTCTGGACGCAACCTGGCAGATGGCGGAGGCGCCGACCCATGACGGCATCGTCGCGGTCGCGAAGAATGCGGACGCCTTGTTCGTGACCTATGGCCAGATCACCGCGGAGGTGATCGCGGAGCTTAACAATTGCAAGGTGATCGGACGGTTCGGCATCGGCATCGATAACATCGATATCGCCGCGGCCACCGCAAAAGGCATCACGGTAACCTACGCCCCGGTCTATTGCCTCGACGAAGTTTCCGACCACGCCATGGCGATGCTGCTGTCGCTGGCCCGGAAGATTCCGCAGTCCAATTCGCTGGTGCAAAGCGGCCGTTGGGAGATGCCGGCCGTGGTGCCCATCGCGCGCTTGCGTGGCAACACGCTCGGCCTCGTCGGTTTCGGGAACATTCCGCAGATGGTCGCGCCCAAGGCACAGGCCTTCGGCATCAAGGTCATCACCGCCGACCCGTTCATTCCAAAAGAAGTCACCGACAAGGCAAATGTCGAACTGGTTGAACTGGACGAGTTGCTGGAGCGGTCGGACTACGTCTCCGTGCACGCACCGATGCTGCCGTCGACCGAAAAGATGTTCAACGCAGAGGTCTTCAAGAAGATGAAAAGCACGGCCTTGCTGGTCAACACGGCGCGCGGGCCGCTGGTCGATACGGATGCGCTTTGCGATGCGCTGGATGCCGGTGAAATCGGCGGCGCCGCCCTCGACGTTGTGCCGATTGAACCGCTGCCCGCGGACTCCAACCTGCTCGGGCGGGATAACCTGATCTTGAGCCCCCATACGGGCTTCTATTCCGAGGATGCTTTGTTAGAGCTTCAGACCACCGTCGCCAAGGACGTGGCCTCCGTGCTCACCGGACAGGAACCCAAGTTCCCCGTAAAACCCAAGTAGACGAGCGGGAAACACACATCCTATGAAGGCAATGGTCCTTACCGCCCCCGGCGCAGTCGCGCTGGAGGAAATTGCTCAACCCGTTCCCGGTGCCGATGAGGCGTTGATCCGGGTGACCCATAGCGGGATCTGCGGCACCGATTTTAAAATCTTCAAGGGCGGTATTCCGGTCCCCTACCCTCTGGTGATGGGTCACGAATCCATCGGCGAGGTGGTCTCCGGAAGCAAATTCGAGCCGGGCACGCGAATTATCGTGGACCCGGTGACCTATTGCGGGACCTGCTATCAATGCCGTGTCGGCCAGACTCAGCTTTGCCCCAATGGCGGGCTGATCGGCCGGGACGTCGATGGCGGGTTTGCGGAATATCAGCTCGCCCCCGCCGACAACATCCATGCGATCCCCGATGCCATCCCGTCGGAAATCGCGGCCCTGATGCAGCCGATGACCACCTGTATTCACGGCCAGATGATGGCCGACATCAAACCGGGTGAGGCCGTCGCGATCATCGGTCTCGGCGTTACCGGATTGCTACATGTGCAGATTGCCAAGGCACTGGGTGCCGATCCTGTTATCGGCATTACCCGTAGCGCCTGGAAACGGGACCTTGCCGAGGAACTGGGGGCGGATGTCACGTTCGCGCCCAGCGATGATCTGGTCGAACAAGTGCGCGCCGTCACCGGCGACAAGGGCGGCCCCGACGTCGTCATCGAATCCGTCGGCTCGTTGGCTGTGTTGGCCCAAGCGATGGACTTGGTCAGGCTCGGTGGGCGGGTCATGCCCTTCGGCATCCTGACCCAGACCCAAGGCGAATTGCCGTTCTATGATTTCTATTTCAAAGAGATCCAGTTGGTGAACGCCCGGGCCGCAAAGCCCGCCGATTTCACCGCCAGCATCGATTATGTCGAACGCGGCGTGGTCAAGCTGGCCCCCCTGATCAC
>JAQCKY010000084.1 GCA_027592155.1 Pseudomonadota bacterium | reverse complement strand
ATGGGGAGTGTTGATGCAGTATCGAGCATGATTTGGATACGGGCTCTGATCTTTACCGGATCACCGCAGGCGTGATCCATCCGATAATACGAAAAAAATTCAATCGGTGAGATTTTGGATGATCTATCGATGGCCCGAATGCGTATAGACGATTATGGAACTGGTTATAGCAGAAAATATTAATGATTTTGCAAAACTGCCGCGGGCGGGAAAGGCTTTCCTGGACTTCCCTTGGGCGGTCACGTCTAATCGGTCGGGTATGAACGACATATCAGAAAAGAACAAACTGCCGAAATCCGAGAGCACGGCTGCGCGTGGCGTGGAGTTGATCGCCGCCATTGCGAAACGGGGCGATAAGGCCTGTTTCGCCGAGCTGTTCGGTCATTACGCCCCGCGCGTTAAATCCTATTTGATGCGCAAGGGTGCTTCGCCGGACATTGCCGAGGAACTCGCGCAGGAAGCTATGTTGACGGTTTGGCGAAAAGCCGGTCAGTTCGATCCTTCCAAGGCAGCGGTGAGCACGTGGATATTCACCGTTGCGCGTAACCTCAGTATCGATCGTTTCCGAAAGGAACGCCGCCCGGAAATGGACCCGGATGACCCAACGCTGGAGCCGGATACAATATCCGCCGATCAATCGGTGGAGAATTCACAACGCCAGGTGATTATCCAAGAGGCATTAACAACCTTGCCCGAAGAGCAGAGCCTGATTGTCCGGATGGCGTTTTTTGCGGACAAATCGCACTCGGAGATTGCCGAAGAACTGGATATTCCGCTCGGTACTGTAAAGTCCCGCATTAGGCTGGCGCTGGGACGTATGCGCCAGCAGGTTGGAGATGTGCTATGAGCCCTCGTCATCACCTCAACGATGAATGGTTGTTCTCGTACGCTGTCGGCGGCACGACGGAGCCCACCGACGTTTTGATTGCCTCCCATTTGACGCTCTGCCCTCATTGCCGGAACATTGTTCGGGAGGCTGAGGATATTGGTGGCGGATTGTTTTCCGATCTCGCGCCAGAACCGATGGGCAGCGATGCGCTAAGTTTGGTTCTTAGCCGGCTCGACGCAGCGGATAGCGATGATTCTAATGCCGTACAGACGCCGTCGTTTGACCAGGGAAATCTACCGCAACCGATCCTTCACTATATGGATGCGGATGTGGAAACGGTGGCTTGGCGCTGGGTGGCCAAGGGGGTCTGGGAGCATCGATTGCTGCAAGACCGGACAGGGACAACCCTACGCCTCTACCGTATTGCACCGGGTACGTCATTGCCCGAGCACGGCCATCGTGGCCAGGAGCTGACGCTCATTTTAACCGGTGCCTATAACGATCAGTTCGGCCGGTTCGCCCGTGGTGACATTGCCGATCTTGGCATCGATGCCGTCCATAAGCCCGTGACCGAGAAAGTTGAAGAGTGCATTGCGCTGGCGGTCAATGAAGCGCCAATTCGCCTCACCGGCCCGGTCGGCCGTTTGGTGGAACCTTTTCTGCGCTCTTAATAGGTTGCTCCACGCGTAGGCCGCTCAATAGCCGCTCGTCGCAAATCTCAATGCAGTCTGAAATTAAAATAGCCGCCGGACGGGAAGCTGTGAGCATTGTCCGGCGGCTATAACGTCCGCTTGAGGGAATGGAATGTGGACGCATTACTCAATACGCGCCTTGGATCAGATCGGATCAATCTTATAAATTTGGATTGGTTGACCACGGTCAAGGTGTGATATCCCCGCTGCGGCTAGGGTGTTCCCAATGAGTGACGCGTGAACGATGGGAGTACGTCGTCGTGATGCCTTTGTTTCGGCCGAAATATTTTGGCGTCTATAGATCGCTTTGTTTGGCGGGCATTCTGATCGTATTGGCGTCTAATCAAGGGGTGGCGGCGGACCCAAATATCGAGACCGGGCGCTTACTCGCCAAACAGTGGTGCGCCGGATGCCACAGCGTTTCTTCCGGCGGTCCGGCGCCGGACGTTGCACCGTCTTTTGATCGAATTGCCAACGATCCCGTCTATACAGAAGACCGGTTGCGGACCTGGCTGATGAATCCGCATCCGCCGATGCCACCGCTGGAAATTTCTAATACCCAGATCAACGCTCTTGTTGCCTATATCAGGTCTCAACAAGGATCCGCGAATTAGTAGCGTAAAGGAGGATGCTATGTTTGCCAGAAATATAATGACCAAAAATGTCGTCACGGTTGGTCCGGAAGCCCCCGTTACCGAGGTCGCGACCTTGTTGTTGGAACGGGGGATCAGCGCAGTCCCCGTCATCAAGGGAGATGGGACGCTGGTCGGCATTGTCAGCGAAGGTGATCTTGTCCATCGGGTCCAAGGAGACCACGAAGTGCCGCGTTCCTGGTGGCTCAAATTGCTTTCCGATCCCGACGGAAACCCACGGGAGTATTTGAAATCCCATGGCCGCACGGCGGCGGACGTTATGACGTCTCCCGTCGAGACGGTAACCGAATTCGCCTCGATCGCGGAGATTGCGACGACGCTGGAAGCCAAGGGAATAAAACGATTGCCCGTGGTTGATGACGGCGGCCATTTGGTAGGTATCGTCAGTCGGGCCAATATCATCAAAGTCTTGGTTGACTCAACGGAAGGGTCTTCCAGCAATATTTCGAAGGCGGATGAAGACATCCGGAGATCGCTTCAGGAAGAGTTGAAAAATTATACCTGGGGGGAATCCACGATCCTTAATATAGAAGTCGAAGACGGTATCGTTCGATTTTGGGGGATGACGGAGTCAGATGATGCTAGAAAGGCGCTCGAATTAGCGGCAAAAAACACACAGGGTGTAAAAGCCGTCGAAAACAATCTTGGCATTGGCCGACTTCCGGCGGCGGCGATCTAAAAGGTCTCCCGTCCTCCGGTGTTGCTGCCGGAGGACATCGTGTTCGAAGAGTTAGAGATACCGTTTCTCAAAGAGGTGCTGGTCTTCCTCTTGGCGACCGTGGTTGTCGTGCCGCTGTTCCATCGGATGAAGGCAAGCCCCGTTCTTGGGTAAGGGGCAACTCAACCCGGTCTCCATCGCCGTTGTTCTCCATGGCGAGACATCATTGAATTCCCTCCGAGCGGCTAACCATGAAATCATCATCGATGAGGCGGGTGATCAACGCACTTTGGTCACGCTTGCCGAGGGCAGCGTCATAACTGATGGAGATTTTGTCCTATCTTGGGAGCCCAAGAGCGGTAACGCACCGGCAGTTTCAGTTTTTGCGGAGGAGGTTGACGGGGACAGCCATCTCCTAGTGACCGTCGCGCCCCCACACGCAGGTTCGTGGCCCGCCGGCACATTGCCGCGTGACCTCATCCTGGTCCTGGACAAATCGGGATCGATGAACGGCCCGGCGATGGAACAGACCAAGCGGGCGGCCGCAAAATCCCTTTCCCGTCTCACTCCGGATGACCGGTTTAATGTAATCGCCTTCGATGACCAGCCAACCCCATTGTTTCACTCCGTACGAGCGGCAAACCGGCAAAACCTTCGGCAGGCATTGAATATGGTGCATAACATGAACGCCGACGGCGGAACTGAAATGGTGTCGGCACTGAAGAATGCACTCCTGATGCAACCGCCCGAGGGGCGCCTTCGGCAGATCGTCTTTATGACCGATGGTGCTGTCAGCAACGAAGCGGGACTGTTCGAATTGATTGGGCGGGAACTCGGTAAAAGCCGCCTGTTCACCGTCGGGCTCGGTTCGGCGCCGAACAGCCACCTCATGGTCCGCGCCGCAGAAATGGGGAGGGGCAGCTATACCTATATTAACAATCCGGCCGAAATAGACTCTCGTATTGCCGCTCTTTCCCAGAAGCTTGAGAAGCCGGCCCTGACCGACCTTAGGCTGGCGTGGAGCACGATGGCGGTGACGATTGGCGAGGTCTTTCCGAGAGTATTGCCAGCCCTCTACATCGGGGAACCCATCGGTTTTACGATCCGGCTGCCGGATATAACGCTGGATAAACTACCTGGAGAAATCGAACTTTCCGGCACGCTTGGTGCGAAAACCTGGCGGCAGAACATCATGCTGTCGGATGCCAAATCTGCCGCCGGGGTTGCAGCCCTTTGGGCCCGGCAAAAGATCGCGGACCTGAACAGTGAGAGTTGGCGGCCGGGTGAACGTAGCGAAAAAATTCGTGCCGAGGTGATCCAAACGGCGATCCGCTATCAACTTGTGACCCCGCATACGAGCCTCGTCGCCGTCGATGACGCCGAGGTTATTCGGCCCCCCGAGGCGCCGCTCCAAGTGACGGAGGTCGAGCGCAATCTGCCTCGCGGCATGAATTACGAAAAGATATTCGGGCCGCGGGAGTTGAAAGAGATGAGGATGTCTCCGGTGCCGTTATCTCTGTTGCAGGAAGCGTCATTCCGTCGGGCGATCGGCTTACCCTCAACAGCGACGCCGGCTGAGAGGATGCTGACTATTGGAGTGATCCTCCTTTTCCTCGGCGTGATGACCCTCCTATTCCTCTGGGTTGGCGCTTTAAGGGCTGGAGCCAAGCCATGAAGGTGAGAGGTTGGCTTATCATTCTCACGATAATTTTTATGGTGGGCGGGCTCTGGCAAGCAGGCGGTGCAACTTACATTCACGCCAAAGCCTGGCTGGCGCAGGTTCTCCTTGAGAATGCGTGGGTTGACCGGCTTGCCGGGCGTGAGGGTGTCGATATAAAGCCATGGCCCTGGGCAGATACGACGCCGGTCGCGCGGATTTCGGTTCCCCATCTTGGCGTCGACCAGATTGTGCTTGCGGATGCGAGTGCCCGGACGCTTGCGTTCGGACCGGTTCACCTGGTGGGGACTGCTTTGCCCGGTGAGCGCGGCCATAGTGTGCTCATAGGACATCGCGATACCCATTTCCGGTTTTTGAAGGATTTGAATGCGGGAGACGTTGTCGAACTTCAACAAGCAGACGGCAGTCGAACAAAATTCAAGGTTACGGGTACAGAGGTATTTGATGCGCGAACGGCACGGTTCTCAGCTGGCGATGATCAAAGAGCACTGACGCTGGTTACCTGTTATCCATTTAACTCTACTCAAACGGGGAAACCCCATCGTTATGCCGTTTTTATGGAAGCGAAATGAGGCGGCGGGCGGGTATCGATTACGGGGTCGGGAAACCAATCGGCCACACTGGATTGATCGTAACAGCGTGATAAGCTTTTCTTCTCAAATCTGGGAGGCGAAACATGCAGTTAATAACCGGCGGTATGGGCTTTATCGGACTTCACGCGGCGCGCGCTTTTTTGGACGCGGGCGAAGAGGTAGTGCTCACCCAATATCGCAATGCCCGGGAGCCGGCGTTTCTAAAGGGTGAGTTCGGCAAACGCGTGCATGTTGAACAGGTGGACCTGACCAGCGCCCATGCGGTCATCGATGTGGTCAGAAAATATGACCTCAACGGTATTGTTCACCTTGCCGCCCCGCCGGTCGGCATCTCGTCGGCGGCGGAGGAGTATCGGGCCAATATGAGCGGCCTCATCAATGTTTTGGAGGCGGCGCGTTTGGCCGAGGTGCCGCGTGTCGGGATCGGCAGTTCGGGGACGATCTATGGCGACCTTCCGGGCGGCCCGTTCACCGAAGACATGCTGCTGCCGATGAATTCCGGCAGTTCGACACCGGCGTTCAAAAAGAGTTTCGAGATCCTCGCCGGCCATTACGCCGACCGAACCGGCCAGGATATTGTGTTCCTGCGTCTCAACGGTGTCTGGGGAACGGCCTATCAGAGCATGGTTAATCTGCCGAGCCGGTTGGTGCATGCCGCGGTTCAAGGCGTGCCGGGTCCCTTAAAAGGCCGCATGCCCGACCCCAAGATGCAGGATGCGGTGGCCTCCGGTCATGTGTCGGATTGCGCGAGAGCGACGCAAATTCTGATGTCTCGGCCGACCCTCAAGCACCGCGTCTACAATATCGCCGGCGGCGTCCTCGTTCACGCCGAGGATTTCGTCAATGCCGTGTTGGCGGTCATTCCCGACGCCGAGATTAACCTAGAGCCGGGTCGGAGTGACACTTACAAGGAAGGCGCTTATCTCGATATCACGCGGCTTCGCGAAGAGACCGGGTTCGAGCCTGAGTTCTCGGTGGAAACCGGTGTCGCACATTATATCGAATGGCTGCGCGCCGGAAATGAACGCTAATAATATCAGGAAGGATGACGCGAATGGTTATTGAATTTAGGACCTATACGGTCAAAACAGGCTCGCTCGCGGACGTTATTGAACGGTTTGGCGCGGGCTATGCGACCCGTGCCGACATAAAGCCGATCACCGCCTTTTTTTACACGGTGATCGGACCTCTGGATCAAATCATCCAGGTATGGTCCTGGGACGATATGACGCACCGCGAACAAATCCGGATAGAGGTCAACAAGCTGGACAGCTGGCCGCCCGGGCTTGGCCCCAATGTCATTCATCAGGAAGTGGAACTGTTTAACGAAATGCCGTTCCTCGACAATTTTCCGGCCGGCGATCATGGGCCGGTGTTCGAGATGCGGACCACGTCATTGCCCCCGGGGGCAATCCGCACCCTGCGCGGCGCGGCGGAGAATACTTACGCCGACCGGGCCAAGATTTCGCCAGTTCTCGCCGCGCTTCACACCGATATGGGAACGCTCAATAAATTCGTCCATATCTACGGCTATCCCAGCCTTGAGGCGATGCAGGCAGCAAATGACGCGGCGAACAGCGCCGGCGGCTGGCCGCCCATCGACGTCGACGGCGGGCCGGTCTTTCAATCCTCGACGGTCATGCGGGCGGGCCCCTTTTCTCCGATACAATAGGAGCAGCCGATGCCTGCTATTCAAGCCGACCGGTTACGGGAGATCGGTGAATCGATATTGGTGGCCGCCGGTTCGCCCTTGGATGAAGCCAAACTCGTCGCGCATTATTGTGTAAACGCCAACCTCGCGGGCCACGATTCCCACGGCATCATGCTGATCCTGAGCTATGTCGACCGCATCAAGCGGGACCATATCGTGCCCGGTGCACCGTGGGAGATCATCCAGGAATCGCCGTCAACGACGGTCGTCGATGGCAATTGGGGCTTCGGCTATGTGGTTACCGAGCGTGCCATGCGGCTCACCATCGACAAGGCCCGCCAGCATAATGTCGCGGCGGCAACCGTTTACCGTCAGGGCCATATCGGCCGTCTCGGGACCTATCCGCTGATGGCGGCCGAGGCCGGCATGATTGGCTTGATCACCGCGGATTCGGGCCGGTCCGCGAAGGCCGTCATTCCCTTCGGCGGGCGCGAAAAGCGACTGGGGACCAACCCGCTCTGCGTCGCGGTTCCGTCGAACCTGGACGGACCGCTATGCCTCGATATGTCCACCGCCGCGGTCGCCAATGGAAAAATCAGTGTTGCCCTCGCGCGCAACGCAGAGATTCCCGTCGGGTGGGTGATGGACAAGGACGGCAAGGACACAACCGATCCGAACGCGTTGGCAGCGGGCGGAGGGCTCCTGCCGCTGGGCGGGAATGAAGGCTATAAGGGGACCGGCCTCGCCGTAATTGTCGAAATCCTGTGCGGCGTTCTGACCGGGCTTGGTTTTGGCGTCGATCTTGAGGGCCGGCACAATGACGGCTGTTTTCTTGCCGTCTTCAATGTTGAGGCGTTCCGGCCGCTTGCGGAGTTTAAACGTGAGGTCACAGATTTTGCGCGTTACCTCAACGACACCGAACCGGCCGAAGGAAGCGCCGGCGTGCTCTATCCTGGTGAGGTTGAATACCGCTGTGAGCAGGAGCGGAGCCGTAACGGTGTTCCCGTTGAAGATTCGACCTGGTCGAAACTCCGGGGACTGGCCAAAGAACTCGGCTCGGACACCACACTGTTCGAGTAAGGCGCGACACGGCCGCTCATCGGGCA